>JAQVOT010000107.1 GCA_028702415.1 Eubacteriales bacterium | reverse complement strand
GTTTCTTGCCGGAGAGATGCAGGATTATATGAAGCTTATATATGATCTGCAGCCGGATAGTCGTCTTTTCCCGGTAACAAAGAGCCAACTGTATTGTGCGATGAAGAGAGGTGCGGCAAAAGCAGGTGTGAAGAAAATAAGGATTCACGATCTTCGCCATTCACACGTGTCGCTTCTTATTCAGCAGGGATTTACTGCCGTAGATATTGGAAACAGAGTCGGACATGAGGCAATTGATATTACTTTACGATACGCTCACATGTTTCCCACTACACAGAAACAGATGGCTGAGAACCTGAACAATGCGAGAACAGGAGGAAAAGAAAATGAAAGAACAGTATCAGCGAATTAAAAGCAAAACAGTAGTCTTCAGAGTTACACCAGAAGAACTGGAACTAATAACAAGCATGGCTGACATTTCCGGAATGAAACGTCAGGAGTATCTGCTTGAAAGGGCACTGGAGAACAGCATTAAAGTTTATTCGAATCCCAGAATGTTTAAGGCGCTGAAAAACAGAATGGATATGATTCTTGAGGAACTGAAAAGAATTGAGAACGGTGATAATCCGGAAAGAGAAATATTAGATCTGATTCATTACATGACAGATGTCATGGAACAGTTAAAGGAGGAATGATAAATATGAATGTAACAAAAGAAAAGACTGCCCCTTTCCAGTCTGCGCCAACAGACATGGGACAGTCAACAAAATCTACTACACCAATTATAACAGACATGTCAAGTATTGACGAGCTGGAGACAAGAACTGCATCTGAGATTATGGACACGTTCTACTTCCCGAGACAGGACATAATAGAAGGACTGCTATGTGTGGGAACAAACTTCATAGTCGGCAAGCCTAAGATCGGCAAGTCATTTCTTGTTCTTCAGATTGCGTACCATGTAAGCAGAGGCATTCCCATCTGGGGATTCCCCGTTAAACAGGGAACAGTACTCTATCTCGCACTTGAAGATAACGAGCAGCGAATACAGCAGAGAATGACCGACATGTTCGGAATCAGAAGTACAAGTAATCTGCATTTTGCTACAGCGTCCAGATGCATAAATGACGGACTGGAGGAACAGATAAGGTCGTTCCTTCAGAAGCACGAGGATACGGTTCTGATTATTATTGATACGCTGGAGAAAGCACGCAGTCTTGATAAGCATGACTATGCATCGGACTACAGTGTAATTTCAGCAATCAAAGATCTGACGGATGATAAGAACCTGGCGATACTTCTGGTGCATCATCAGCGAAAGCAGGACGCAGAGGATGTTCTTGATCTTGTTTCAGGAACAAATGGACTGACAGGTTCAGCTGACGGAACGTATATCCTGACAAAGAAGAATCGTACGGATAATGAGGGAACGCTTGAAGTAGTGAGCAGAGATCTTGATGACATGCGACTTCATCTGATCTTCGACAGAGAACATCTGTCATGGGAACTTGACAGCATAGAGAAGAATCTTTATGAACCGACACCGGATCCGTTTCTGGACATGCTGGAGGAGAGACTGCTGGATGGAAAAGAGTTCTGGGAGGGCACTGCGACAGAAATGCTTGAGGCACTTGACCTTAAAGGAACCATGCCATCCAATGTGCTGTCAAGAAAACTTGGAACATGTAAAGACAAACTGCATAAGCAGTACAGAATCGATGTGATGATGAGAAGAACGAGTATAGTGAAACTCATTTCACTTCAGAGAATCCGGGAGAAAGAACCGGTCAATGACGGTAATGACGATTATGACGATATTTTCAATACCCTGAGACGGGGGAAAATATCGTCAGAGAAAGAAAGTAATAACAATCATGGGCGGTTGACCTTAAGCAGAGGAAACGATGCGCTGGAGAAAGAAAAACTCGGATTTTCGCCCCGTATGTCCCCAGCAAACGAGGGCATGACTTTTAAGGCAGGAGAGGAAGAAAGTTATGCCTCGCATGAGTAAAAGGGACAAAGCAGAGAATGCATTCTTTCTGACGGAGAACGGGAGGATCAAATATAACGAGAAGTGCGTCAGGTGTATGAAAGAATGCAAACAGAGCTACAGGGCGAAAGTCATATGCTGCCCTATTTACCAGCGCAAGTATTAAAGGGAGTCCAGAGGGGCTTCCCTCGGCACACGACTTTGCCTGCAAAGTCTAGTGTGTTACACCCGTCACAAAGCATCGGTGCCAGACAAGAAAAAAGCACCGAATCAGGAAGCCTGAAAGCATATTAGCAAGGGGCTTGCTGACCTGCTTTTACGGGTGTTTTCCTCGATGGGAATGACGGAAAAAGAAAACAGATCCGGCTATCAGAAATACCGTCATTATCGTCATTATCGTCATAAATTGATTCCTATCGAGGCACTGGCCGGAGAAAAAGTATGAAAGGAGGACAGGCTTATGCCTTTTGCGATACTTAGATTTCAGAAGAAAAAGGAAGGAGGGATTGCTCATTGTGAGAGGCACAACGAAAGAAAGAAGGCAGCTTACAAGAGTAATCCGGACATAGATATTGAGTTATCAGCACAGAATTATCATCTTGCAGGACCACCAAGATACACCTATAAGAGAGAGGTTAATCAGAAAATAAAGGAAGCGGGATGCAGAGTTCGGAAGGATTCCATCCGCATGGTGGAGACGCTGATAACAGCTTCACCGGAATTAATGAATGCATTTGATGAGCAGGAACAACGTGAATATTTTGAACATGCTCTTGAATTTATGCAGAAAAAAGTAGGAGCAGACAACATTTTATCTGCAATAGTTCATGTTGACGAGAGAACTCCGCACATGCATCTGGTCTTCTGCCCTATTACAGAAGACAACAGATTATCTGCAAAAGAGATTCTCGGCAACCAGAAAAAGTTGTCAGAATGGCAGACAGAATATCATGAATGGATGTCAGAAAGATGGCCGGAACTGGAACGAGGCAGGTCGGCAATAGAGACCCATCGTAAACATATTCCAACATGGCTGTTCAAAAAAGGAGAAGAGATTGACAAAAAATGCGAGATATTATCCGCAGCAATTGATGACATCAAGGGAATAAGCGCAGGGAAAAAGAGAGAGGAAGCTATAACTCTGCTCAATGAATTGGTGCCGGAAATGAACAGATTCAGGTCGGAGGTTGGAAAAGTAACCGGTTATATTAACGAACTGGAAGTCAGACTAGATGTCAGGGAAAGTGCTAACAGTTCGTTGAATCGGCAGCTGGAGGAGGCTGAGCTGAAGGCACAAGGTGCAGAGTATGAGATCTGGAAGCTAAAACATAAAGTTGAGCAGCAGCAGAAATTACTTGCGAAAGTGCCGGAAGATATATTAAATCAACTTAGTTGCAAAGAACGAGGACAGGAAAGATAATAATAACAGTTAACACATAAAACAAACAAAGGAAGTATAGAGAGGACGCGATAGCGTCCTCGAATACATTAATAGAGTTAATAAAATGTAAACTGAGGGAGAAAAAACACCCTCAAAGGAATGATATAATACGGTAACACAGATAACGCATAGTAGGGGAAAGAGAGGGAGCAGCCATGAATGAATGTAAAGACTGTATTGCATATAAGATTCATCATAATCAAGTTGATAAAAAGACTTGCCATCATTGTGGAAATAAGACATTAACATGGAAACAAAATGATTTTGGGACTTTTTATTTAGAATGTTCAAGTTGTGACTCACATATTTATGTGGATTTGAATACACCTTGTGAAAAAGACCATTCTTTCTTTCAACAAAATGATGTTGATGCAGAATCAGCACGCGAAAAATATCCATACTACCAGAAATGCAAATACCCATATTCACGTATGAAAATATATTTGTAAATCAGCTTTAGAAAATGAATTTGCAGATGAGAAATAGTATAGGGGTGAAATATGACAAACTATTTTAAGGATGTTAGGAATGCTTATCGGCGCTATAAAAAAGGCAATTGCACACAAGAGTTTCGCGAAGAACTTGCGGAGAAGATTGAAGAAGTCAAATACTGTCTCGGGTATAATGGTCATGATCAATCAGCGATATTATCATACATCTTAGGCGAAGAAGTTGAGTATGATAATTTGCTGTTAAACAGAATTGTTGCAGATATCCGATATCAGGGCACAGAGATTATTGTACCAGCATTAAAGCCGCCAGAATGGAGAGTATCGTTGGTGGGAAATATCATTGGTGAAAATGAGTATGGAGAAACCCACGAGATTCGCCAAGGAACAAAACACTTCAGTCCTGGAACTAAAGTTTATATAGCACCAATTCATTGGGGAGATGGCTACGAAAAAGTATACGTAATCGGGAAACCACGTGGTCGCAGAAATCTGATACAAAAAGTGATGAGTAGATCTAAAATTGTTAACTTCAGGGCACAGAAGGTCTATTCACCAGTTGTTTTGAAAATGATGCAGAAATCCGAAATCGGATGGTGGGACAATGATGAGGAAACGCTTGATTATCTCAATGAACTCGCTGGTGCTCTTAATGACAAAACTTTCAAAGATGGACTATGTGAGAGAACGGAAAAAACAAATACAGCGCTTAATATTCTTTCAAAGAAATATAACGTGGATAAACAAAAGATATCTAAAGCAGGGCAGAACTATCCGGTAGTTACTGTTCGGGCTTATGAAAATTGCATAATCGCAGGTTTTTATGGATATGTAAATGAAGATGCTTCTGCATATAAAGAACACTATTATCAGATTAGCGCAGAAGAGATTGCAATGAAAATAGAAAAGCAGATAGAAGCATATAACAATTACATAATTAAAATGGGAAAATTCAATTACGAAGAAGTGAGATTAACCTTATGGAAAATCGCGGGTTACGATTATGCAAAGATAGAAAAAAAGGATGGAACTGTTCTTGAAGGTATTCCGATTGTTTGTATGGAAGGCGAGGAG
>JAQVOT010000106.1 GCA_028702415.1 Eubacteriales bacterium | reverse complement strand
GCCAATTTCTTTCTGCATGTAATAAGATTCAGCAGGGATGATTTCCCCAAATTGGATCTTCCTGCGAATGCTATTTCTTTGAGATTTTCAGAAGGATACTGAGAAGGTTTAACAGCTACTGCTTCGATATCCGATTTAGTAACCCTCATTATTTCTTACCTGCTTTTTTCACAAGTACCTGCTTAAGAGCATCATTCACAGAATCCAAAAGAACGAATTCCATTTCTTTTCTGACTGTTTCGGGTATCTCCTGAATATCAGGCTCATTTTCCCTAGGAAGAAGTACCTTTCTGATGCCGGCTCTGTGTGCCGCCATAACCTTTTCCCGGATACCTCCAACCGGCAGGACTTTACCCCTGAGGGTTATTTCGCCTGTCATAGCAATATCCTTTCTTACCGGAATACCCGTAAGTGTAGAAATCATAGAAACACACATTGTTACACCCGCAGAAGGTCCATCCTTAGGAGTTGCCCCTTCTGGAATATGAAGATGTAAGTCGTATTTCTTGTAGAAGTCCTTCTCAACTCCAATTTTTTCCGACATCTGTCTTATGTAATTAATCCCCGCCTTTGCGGATTCCTGCATTACATCGCCCAGTTGTCCAGTAAGTTCCAGTTTGCCGGTGCCTTCCACAGCAGCCGTTTCAATAAACAGCGTCTCTCCGCCAACTATTGTCCATGCCAGCCCTGTAGTAACTCCAACTTCTGTTTTATTTCTTATAATATCGAAACGGTACTTTTTCTTTCCAAGGTATTTTTCAACCTGTCCAGCCGTCATGCTAACCTTGGATTTGTCCCCCGCAACATACTTTCGAGCCACCCTTCTGCATAGGGTCCCGATTTCTCTTTCCAGATTTCTGACACCGGATTCTCTGGTATAGTAATTAATTATTGTTTTCAACCCGGTTTTTGTGAAAGTAACATTCTTCTTTATGAGACCGTTTTCTTTGATCTGCTTTGGAACCAGGTACTGTTCAGCGATTCTGAGTTTTTCTTCTTCAGTATAACCGCTAACCTCAATTACTTCCATTCTGTCAAGCAAAGGTCGTGGGATGGTCTCCGTAGTGTTTGCTGTAGTGATAAACATTACCTTGGAAAGGTCAAATGGGACTTCCAGAAAATGATCTGTAAAATCCTTGTTCTGTTCAGGGTCCAGGACCTCAAGAAGAGCTGAAGCGGGATCGCCTTTATAATCTGCACCGATTTTATCAACTTCATCAAAAAGAAATACCGGATTTCTTGTTCCGCAGTCTTTGATTGCACTTATGATTCTGCCCGGAATTGCTCCAATGTATGTTCTTCTATGACCTCTTATTTCTGCTTCATCTCTGACACCGCCAAGGGACATTCTGACAAATTCCCTGTCAATTGATCTTGCCACTGATCTGGCAATTGAAGTCTTGCCTGTTCCCGGAGGACCCACAAGGCAAAGGATGGGTCCTTTGAGGCTCTCGGACAGACTGATTACTGCCAGATACTCCAGCACCCTTTCCTTGACCTTATCAAGTCCATAGTGGTCTTCATTCAGAATGGTTTCTGCTTTCTTTAGGTCAATGTTATCTTCACTTAATGTGTTCCATGGAAGATCCAGAACTGTTTCAATATATGTTCTGCTTACCGTAGCCTCCGCAGATGAAGGCTGCATTTTTGAAAATCTTCTGATTTCCTTTTCAATCTTTTCTTTTATCTTTTCAGCAATTTCAAGTTCATCCAGTTTCTTTAAGAAATCTTCTACTTCATCTTCGATTCCTTCTCCTCCACCCAGTTCCTCCTGAATCGCTCTCATCTGTTCACGGAGATAATATTCTCTCTGATTCTGATTTATCTGACTCTTTACTTTAGTTGAAATATCCTGCTCGATGGTTATTATTTCGATCTCTTTGAGGAGAATATCATTGAGTTTTCTCAGCCTTTCTTTCTGATCCAGAGTTTCTATTATTGACTGTTTATCTTCAAGCTTGATCTCAAGATGTGAAGCAATCATATCAGCCATTCTGCCCGGTGATTCGATTGAAACAACTGTAGAAAAAACTTCAGGTGAAAGATTCTGGTTAATGCTGATATATTCATCAAAGCTTGCCAGAACCGTTCTCATAAGAGCTTCTGCTTCGGCGTCTTCGGCCGAGCCTTCATCATCGGGAATCGGTTTGATTCTGCATTTGAAATATGGAACTTCAAACAGTATCTCTTCGATTCTGCCCCTCGTTAAACCTTCCACCAGAACTCTGATAGAGTCTCCCGGCAGTTTGAGCATCTGTTTGATTTTTCCTATTGTTCCGATTGAATAAAAATCATCCGGTGTAGGCAGATCAGTGTTTTCATTCTTCTGAGATGAAAGAAAAATATACTGATTATTTACCATCGCCTTTTCCAGGGCGTTTATAGATTTTTCCCTACCTATGTCAAAATGCAGAACCATGTTAGGGAACACCGAAAGGCCTCTTAGAGGAATCATCGGAAGTTCAACTAATTCTGCATCTATAATGCTAATATCTTTTTTGATTGTGTCCATTATCTTTTTCCCTCTATTTTCCCTAATAATTTAACTTATTTTTCAAGAACCAGTTCGGGTTCCTTGTTATCTCTAACTGTTTCTCCGGAAATAATGCACCTTGATACATCTTTTCTGGATGGAAGCTCATACATTACGTTTGTCATAATCTTTTCCAATATGCCTCTGAGTCCCCTGGCTCCGGTCTTTCTCTCAAGGGCCATATCAGCTATGGCCTCAAGAGCTTCATCCTTAACTTCCAGTTCAGTACCGTCCATTTCAAGAAGCTTGGAATATTGTTTGATCAGAGCGTTCTTCGGTTTCGTCAGTATGTCCACAAGTGCTTCCTTGGACAGCTCTTCCAGGGTAACCAGCACAGGTAGCCTTCCCACTATTTCTGGTATAAGTCCATACTTCATTAAATCCTCAGGCTGGGCAGCTTTCAGCATTTTTTCCTTTTCAAGCTTGTTTCCGCTTACATTGGAATTAAAGCCTATCACTTTCTCGCCGATCCTTTTCTGAACAACCTTCTCGAGACCGTCAAATGCACCGCCACAGATGAACAGTACGTTTGTGGTATCAAACTGTATAAACTCCTGATGAGGATGTTTACGTCCGCCCTGTGGTGGGACATCAGCCACGGTCCCCTCCAGAATCTTCAGCAGTGCCTGTTGTACTCCTTCGCCGCTTACATCCCTTGTGATGGAAGGATTCTCCGACTTGCGAGCGATCTTATCTATCTCATCAACATAAATTATTCCATGTTGAGCCTTTTCAACATCATAGTCTGCTGCCTGTATAAGTCTCAACAGGATGTTTTCAACATCTTCCCCTACATATCCCGCTTCTGTAACCGTTGTTGCATCTGCAATCGCAAAAGGCACATCCAGTATCTTTGCCAGAGTCTGAGCAAGCAAAGTCTTGCCACATCCGGTTGGACCAACCATAACGATGTTACTTTTCTGTATTTCAACATCATCATCCGGGTTCATACACTGAATCCGTTTATAGTGGTTATACACCGCAACCGCCAATGCTTTCTTGGCAGCCTCCTGACCGATTACATATTCAGATAATACACCGTATATTTCCTTCGGTGTAGGAAGGTTGACAGGTTCTCCCATTACCACACCATTAGCTGAAGCTTCTCTTACAGCTTTTCTGGCTTCTTCTTCAAGAACCTCCTGACATAAGGCCACACATTCATCACAGATATATACTCCATTCCCGCCAATCAGCCTTTTTACCTGGCTTTGCGGTTTGCTGCAGAATGAACATATAATCTCATTGTTATTATCGTATTTTGTCATTAATCTATCTATCCCCTATTACCTTGTCAACAATTCCATACTCCGCCGCTTCTTCAGCAGACATGAAATTATCCCTGTCAGTATCAGCTGCAACCTTTTCAAGAGGTTTCCCCGTATTCTCACTAAGGATTCTGTTCAGCTTATCTCTTGTACGCAAAATCCATTCAGCATGGATTTTAATATCCTCCGCCTGACCCTTTACTCCCCCTAGTGGCTGATGAATCATAATTTCAGAGTTGGGAAGGCTGTATCTCTTGCCTTTAGTCCCCGCAGATAGGAGAAATGCTCCCATACTTGCAGCCATTCCAACGCATATGGTTGAAATCTCAGGCTTGATATACTTCATAGTATCATAAATAGCCATTCCGGCGGTTACAGAACCGCCGGGGCTATTGATATAAATGTTAATGTCCTTATCGGGATCCTCTGCTTCAAGAAACAGAAGCTGTGCTACAACAACGCTGGCAAGGTGATCATCTATTTCCTCGCCTATGAATATTATTCTGTCTTTCAGCAATCTGGAGTAAATGTCGTATTGTTTTTCCACCACCCCTGTCTGCTCTATAACATATGGAATCATTGCCATTTTAGGACCTCCAATAACAATACTGATTTCTAATAATTATTTTATAACCGCATTATCGTACATGTAGTCAACAGCTTTTTTAAGTTTGATGTCGCCGGTAATCATGCCGATGTTTTCAGCGCCAATCATTTCTGTAAGCTTTTCTACTTCCAGACCATACTGCTGAGCCATCATTTCAAGCTGTTCCTTTACTTCTTCCTCGGATACTTCGAAGTCTTCCTGATCAGCAATCTTGGAAACGATCATTCTTGTCTTTGTTTTCTTGAACGCCTCTTCCTTAAGCTGTTCTCTGAACTTGCCGGCTTCCTGTCCCATATACTGCATGTATGTCTGAAGATCCATGCCCTGAGCTCTGAGTTGCTGATCGAACTCGTTTATCATGCTGTCGATTTCCTGTTCAACCATAACATCAGGAACATCAATGTCATTTTTTTCAAATACCTTCTCTATGACATTGTTCTTCATCTGATTCTCAGCTTTTGACTCGGCTGCCTTTGCGAGTTCTTCCCTCTTAGATGCTTTA
>JAQVOT010000105.1 GCA_028702415.1 Eubacteriales bacterium | reverse complement strand
TGGCAATAAAGAGACTGGAAATCGCAATGGATCAAGCCAGAGAAAAGGGATACCTGGGCAAAAATCTTTTCGGTAGCGGATTTGATTTTGATATCAGAATAAAGGCAGGCGCAGGAGCCTTCGTATGCGGTGAGGAAACAGCCCTTATAGCTTCATTGGAAGGTGAACGTGGAATGCCAAGGCTTAAGCCACCGTTCCCGGCACAGAAGGGATACTGGCAGAGACCTACAGACATCAACAATGTTGAAACTTTGGCAAATGTGCCATGGATTATCTATAACGGCGGCTCTGCTTTTGCAGAATTCGGGACAGAGAAATCACCGGGAACCAAGGTGTTCGCTTTGGCCGGAAAGATAAAGAAGGGCGGCCTCGTAGAAGTCCCTATGGGAATGACAATCAAGGAAGTAATCTTCGATATTGGCGGTGGAATTAAGAACGATCGTGAGTTCAAAGCTGTGCAGATGGGTGGACCATCAGGCGGATGTATTCCTTCGAGTCTTATCGATACTCTTGTAACCTATGAAGATATTAACAAGACAGGTGCCATCGTTGGTTCCGGCGGTATGATCGTAATGGATGAGGATACCTGCATGGTGGACATGGCAAGATACTTCCTGAACTTTACACGTGACGAGTCCTGCGGCAAGTGCAACTACTGCAGAATCGGCACCAAGAGGATGCTGGAAATCCTTGAGAGGATTACAAACGGAGAGGGTAAGGATGGAGACATTGAGCTTCTGGAGGAACTGGCGATTAAGATTAAAGACGGTTCAATGTGCGGACTTGGACAGACTGCTCCAAATCCGGTATTGACAACCATCAGATACTTCAGAAACGAGTATGAAGACCATATCTACAACAAGAAGTGCACCGCAGGTTCATGCAAGGCACTGATAGAATACAACATTACCGATGCATGTACGGGATGTACACTTTGCTCCAGAAAGTGCCCTGTTGAGGCTATAAGCGGTAAGGTTAAGGAAAAACACGTTATCGATCATGACAAATGCATTAAGTGCGGCAAGTGTATGGATGTATGCAGGTTTAATGCGATTGTAAAGGAATAATAGAGAGGAGGCATTGATATGGACAAATTCTTTTTAAACATAAATGGCAAAGAAGTCAAAGGCGTAGCCGGACAGACTATTCTGGAAGTTGCCAGAGAAAACGATATTTTCATTCCTACTCTCTGTTATGATGAGAGAACAACTATATACGGCTCATGCGGGATATGTATGTGTGAGGTTGAGGGCAATCCTAAGCTTTGCAAGGCCTGTGCTACAGAAATCGCACCGGGAATGGTAGTCAGAACAAATACGGAAAGAGTAATTGAATCCCGCAAAACCAATCTGGAACTTCTGCTGTCAAACCATACAGGAGATTGCAGACCTCCATGCGTGCTGGCATGTCCTGCACAAACTGACTGCCAGGGATATGTTGGACTCATTGCTAATGGTGAATACGAGGCAGCTCATGAACTGGTAAAGAATAAGATTCCTCTTCCTGCTTCACTCGGCCGGGTTTGTCCGCATCCTTGTGAAAAGGAATGCAGACGAGGTCTCATCGATGAGCCGATCTCAATTCAGTGGCTTAAGAGATTTGCAGCTGATCAGGATTTGGGAGATGTTGAACAATTCATCCCTGAAATCGAAGAAGAAACCGGAAAGAGTGTTGCAATTATCGGTGGCGGTCCTATGGGACTTTCTGCTGCTTACTTCCTCAGACAGATGGGACATGAAGTTACTGTATTTGAATCGATGCCTAAGGCCGGCGGTATGCTGAGATATGGTATCCCTGAATACAGACTTCCTAAAGCGGTGCTCGATGATGAAATTATGATTATTGAAATGATGGGTGTAGATATCATCTGCAATACCAAGATCGGCGTTGATATTCCATTTGAAACTATCAGGGACGAGTACGATGCGGTGCTTCTGGGTATTGGTGCATGGATTTCAACCGGCGTTGGATGTCCGGGTGAAGATGCTGACGGAGTTATCGGCGGTATTGATTTTCTGAGAAAGGTCGTAAGAAACGAAGAGATCGAACTGGGCAAGAGAGTTGCAATCGTAGGTGGTGGTAACACCGCGATGGATGCCTGCAGAACAGCCGTAAGACTGGGTGCTGAAGAGGTTTATAACATCTATAGAAGAACTAAGGATGAGATGCCTGCAGACATGGTTGAAATAGAAGAAGCAGAAGAAGAAGGTGTAATCTTCAAGAACCTGACCAACCCTATCGAAATCCTTAAGGACGAAAACGGTCATGTTAAGGAAGTTTTTCTCCAGTGCATGGAACTCGGTGAGCCTGATGAATCAGGAAGGCGCCGTCCTGTTCCTATCGAAGGGAAGACAGAAACAATTGCTCTCGATAACATGATTCTGGCAATAGGCCAGGCAGTAGATTCTTCAATCTTTGACTGTGACAAGACGAGAAAGGGTTCTATCGCATACGACAAGGAAACATTTATGACTTCGATCCCGGGTGTTTTTGCCGGTGGAGACTGCGGTAATGACAAGATCTCAATCGCAGTAGAAGCAATTGCTGATGCCAGGAAGGTTTCGGAAATCATAGATGCATATCTGGATGGTGAAACCATCAGATACGAAGAACCTTACTTTGTAACAAGGGATGACATCACAGAGAAGACATTTGAAGACAGAGAGAGGATCTGCAGACCGGAAATGCCACAGCTTTCGGCTGAAGAAAGAAAGGATAACTTCTCAGAAGTTATTCCTGATGGGTACACTCCTGAAGAAGCCGAGGAAGAAGCAAACAGATGTCTGGAATGCGGGTGTCACGACTACTTTGAATGTAAGCTCATTGATCTGGCACATCAGTATGATGTTAAACCTTCAAGATTTGACGGAGATAAGAATGAAATTGAACTTGAAGATGACCATCCATTTATCGTAAGAGATCCTAATAAGTGCATACTCTGCGGCCTTTGCGTGAGGGTCTGTGACGAAGTAATGGGAATTGGTGCTCTGGGCCTTGTTCACAGAGGCTTTGATACAGTGGTTAAGCCAAATCTTGAAAAGCCCTTGATCGAATCAGGATGCTGTTCATGTGGACAGTGCGTAAGCGTATGTCCAACAGGAGCACTACAGGAAAAAACCACAATGGTTAAGGAAGTTCCTCTGGAAACAGTTGTAACCGATACAACATGTTCATATTGCTCCATCGGATGCTCTCTGAAGCTGGAAAGCTATGGAGATATGCTGGTTAAGGCTAACCCTGACAAGGAAGGATTCGTAAATGCAGGGCTGGCATGCGGCAAGGGCAAGTGGGGATTTGACTGTGCGCTGCTGGAAGACAAACTGGATGCTCCTCTTGTTAAGGAAGGAGATTCCTTCAGAGAGGCTGATTACCACGAAGCGCTGACTCTTATAGCCAAGAAAATGCAGTCAGCTGCAGCCAAGTATTGTCACAATCACATCGGCGTAGCAATCTCAGACAGATACACAAATGAAGAAGCATATGCCATAAAGACAATGGCTGAAGCCATGGGTGCCAAGATTTTCTGCATGAACAACAGACAGAGCGGACTCAAGGACACCATCGGTCACGATGCATCACCGAATACAATCGATGAACTGCTATCAACCAATTTCATTCTGGCTGTAGGCTACAACGCAGCTGATAATCCTATAATTCAGATCAAGATGGAACAGGCTGTGAAGAGAGGTGCTAAACTGGCCCTAATCAATCCTGCAGACTATCCGCAGCATTTCTCAAATCTTGCCGCGGAAGTATATGCCGACAATCTTGAATTCCTTAAGGAAGTTGCAAAGGCAATAATCGATGCAGGTAAGGGTAAGGCAGTTGCGGGTTATGACGAACTGGCTGCCTCACTTGAAGGAGTAACTGTAAGTGAAGATGCCAGGGAAATCGCAGAAATGTACCTTGGCGCCAGGAAGGCTATGATCGTATTCAACCAGAACATGATTTCTGTTGATGCTGCTAAACTTATTGCGGACATCGCTCTGCTTTCCGGACATATTGGAAGTCCTCGTGATGGAATACTTCAGGTTAAGGCTAAAAACAATTCCCAGGGGTTAATAGATCTGGGAATTACCGAAGGTGCTGAGGAACTGGAAAAGATGAAGGCCCTGCTGGTATTTGGTGAAGAATTCGACTTCGAAGATTATGGCCTATCAAGAGATAAGCTCGAATTCATGGCGGTATGTGATACTCACATGACATCACTGGCTGCCAAGGCCGACGTTGTTATTCCTGGCACCGGTTTTGCATCAACTGACGGAACTTTTACCAACACTGCGCGACGCATTCAGCCTGTACTGGCAGCAATCGATGAGGATATATATCTCTCGAACTGGGAGGTTGCAGCTGCAATAGCACAGATCTTTGAAGTAGACTGCGAATGGGAATCAACAGAAGATATTTCATTTGAAATGGAAGACTGCGTTCCAACTTACAAGTATGCTGAACTTGATGAGGTATTGGGCGGAGTACTGGTACCTGTTGATGCCAGGTTGGCCGCAATTGAAGGAAATGTATTCGGTGATTATCTAAAGTGTACGGATTCACTTATGAATTGTATCGCGGAGAGACTTCCTAAGATGGCTAACCCGACTGAGTAAAATATGTTATACTGATGGCGGGGGAAAAATCCTCCGCCATTTTATTTAAGGAGAGTAATAAATAATGACAAATCTGGAAAAGTACAACTACGCATTCACATCGAATTTGAAAGTATCAGAGGATCAGTTACCCGGTCTGAAGTATCAGGGAATATTCGAATGGGATTCAGTCGGACACATGGATATTATTGCCGATATTGAAGCAGCCTATGGAATTCAAATGGACACAAAGGATGTGCTGGATCTTTCTTCCTATGAAAAAGGGAAAGTTGTGCTTGCAAAGTATGGCGTTAATTTTGACGAACAATAAGGCGGTGTTCAGGTGAATATCAATGCAGTAATCGGACTTGTTGATACAAACTGCTTTCTTGTGGAAGAAAAGGGCCGCATTATAATCATAGAT
>JAQVOT010000104.1 GCA_028702415.1 Eubacteriales bacterium | reverse complement strand
GAATCGGCAAAAGCAGTAGCCATGATCAGCAGGAGTCCTGTCAACACGCTAAGAGAAATCATCAGTTTTTTGTTCTTAAAAAGCTTCATGACCATTTACCTCACAATAAAATTCACATGTTCCTCATAATTTCATTATAAAACCGGAATATAAACATTTTATAAAGAATTGTGAGAGATATCGATATCAGATGCTTCTATATTGTCTGATAAAACAAACCATGCTTAACGCAATGCCATATCAGTTTTCCGTGTCCGAACAGCGGTATCCGTATTTGTATATTCCATTCAGGATATTGCCTGCGGATTATTATACTGTCCCCGGTCAGGAGTGCTATAAAGCTGATATAGTGTTCCTTGTTCATTTCATGATCTGTTGATATGAAATATTCACCTTCAATTATTTCAACCGATAACAAGTCATCATCTGACGCTTTTATCGGAACTGATAATGGAAGTTTCATCCCACAGCATGTCACAACAACTTTATCCGTACCGGTCAGCAGATTCCCGCATTTAGGGCATATGTAAAATTTTGTATTTCTCATGTTTCCTCCGCTAGTCTCATTCTCATTTAGTTCTCCTGAAAGAAGGCAGTCTATTCCAACACCGAAAACATCCGCAAGCGAGGAAAGCAAGGAAACATCAGGAAACCCCATTCCCCTTTCCCATTTTGATATCGCCTTATCGCTTATATTCAGACTGTCAGCAAGTTGTTTCTGCGTCAGATTTGCGTTTTTTCTTAAAGCATAGATCAGTTTCCCGATCTTCGAATGATCCATATGATTTCCCTCCATCAGAAAGCTTAGTCTATTATGAGAAATCGTGCAATAAACGCTTCGTAGAGTTTTACGGCGCTCTTCCCGTGACTATTTATCCGAATTCCATCTATACCTTTTGTTTTCAAGAAATTTTTCAATCTCACAGTTCATGCATAACCCGTTATGACAGTAAATACGTTCTCCGAGCAGACTGCATTTATCTGCCATATGCGTACAGTTTTCTCCTCGCGGAATACAGCCGGCACAATATTTTCCATGAAAACCATGCTTATTCAGATCATTCTTTCTGAACTGATATGCAATGCAAAGGCTGCAATCCATACCGCAAGGAGCTATCAAATCATCACTGATATCACGATTCATAACTCCTCCCTGATCATTCAGACTTTCTGCGAAGTTTGAGTTCTATCCCAAGTTCCTCTGCCTCATTTACCAGTAAATCAGAGACTTGCTTTGCTCTGTCCTTCAAATCCGCTGGTTCGGCCATACAAGAATCTGATTTGATTTTCAAGATAACGTTTTCAAGAACTCTCAAAGGTAATAATCCTGCGGCAAGGCAATAAAATGACTTTATCCGGCCATCATTATACTCATTAAGCAGTAAATTGAGTATTTCTCTTTTTCTTATCAGCTCTTCATTATATAGACTTATCCCTATTTCATGCACTCTATCAATATCTTGAAACTGATTCCGATGAGTGATGAATGAATCACTGCTATCTACATTATCAAATCTTACGCAAGGATAATCAGAACAAAGATAGCAATATTCGACTCTTTCATGATCCAGACTGCATCTTGCTATAGAGCATGATTGATTACCTTCACCACCTCCGCATCCGGGGCAATATCCGCCGATATTCATTGGACACAAACAGCAATTCAGGCCGCAGAGTGAGAATAGCAGGTTGTTTCGCGTGAAGTTTTTCATAATCAGCTCTCCTTCGCATAACAAATATATAATAACATATCCCTGATATAATACTTATCGGTCTGAGACCATGCAAAATGATGGTTTCCAGGGAGAGCCGTTTGACGATGAAAAATTCGAAGAAGCGATCGACGAAGTCTGGGATATTCGGTTACTTGACTAGTACACCGTTCTTAAATTAGTTTTATAAAACAAGACAATTATATTACAATGGATACAGATCAATACGAGGGGGTGTATCCATGAGAAAAGCAGAGCCACTAATCTTGACCGAAACGGAGCGCAATGCATTGCAGAAAGTAGCCAACACGCGAACTGAAGAAGCACGTCGCGTACAACGAGCCAGGATACTTTTATTGTCAGCAGACGGGGTGACACAGACTCAGATTGCAGAAGAAGTAGGACTGAGCCGTCCTTCAGTTATTCTCTGCCTGAAAAAATTCAGCGAAGCCGGCTGGGAATACGCCTTGGCTGACAGTTCACGAGCCGGACGACCTGCGGTCATAGGTGAAGATGCAAAGATATGGGTCAGGAATATTGCTTGCCAAAAACCCAATGCGTTCTGTTATCCGCAGGAACTATGGACAATTACGAAGATGCAGCGTCACATTCAAAAAACCTGTCAGGGAGCAGGCTATCCTGAATTGAAGGAAGTTGCCAAATCAAAGGTCTGGGATATTTTGAACGAAGCAGAAATCAAACCACATCGCATTCGCTATTATCTGGAAAGACGTGATCCGGAATTTGAGACTAAGATGCATGATATTCTGGTTGTATATAAGCAAATCGAACTGATGTTTGATGAGGAAGGGAATGTCATCTGGCCGGAAGAAGGACGAAGAACAGTCACATTATCTTATGATGAAAAGCCGGGTATACAGGCAATTGCCAATGTGGCACAAGATCAGTTGCCAACACAGGAGAATGGATTTATCGCACGAGATAGTGAGTATAAGAGGTTGGGTACGATTTCTTTATTAGCCGGAATTGATTTGCTGACCGGAGAAATAATTCCACAGATCAGTGATACACACAAGAGTGCTGATTTCATATCTTTTCTTAAGATCCTGGATCAGAAATACGATTCAGCAGACAAAATCAGAATAATCCTTGACAATCACAGTATCCACACATCAAAAGAGACACGAAAATACCTTGAAACTGTTCCGGATTGCTTTGATTTCGTTTTTACACCAACCCATGGTTCATGGCTCAACCTGATCGAAAGCTTCTTTGGTAAACTGTCTCGAGTATGCTTGAGAGGTATAAGAGTTAAGTCAAAAGAAGAACTGACCGACCGGATTTACAATTATATTGCTGAAGTTAATGATGACCCGGTCGTTTATCGATGGAAATACAAAATGGATGAGGTTAATGTCAGTTGATTGTAAAGTCAATAAAAGAACGGTGTACTAGGTTCTGTTACATCACTTTGATTTTCTGTTGTTACTGTTATGGAAACACCGAAAAGAACACCACGCTTTTTGAAGTTTGCTGCGGCTTGTTTTATCTTCTCTGACACACCATTTCCACGACGGGCATCTGTTTTTTCAGCGTCGCCCTCGACACTTAGTACCGGGATAAGATTGCGGTGTTTTTCCATAAGATCAAGATAACTCTCGTTTAACAAAGTTCCGTTTGTAAATACCGGGAAAATAATATTATCAAATCCCGTTGCAGATCGAATGACATCATGTCGCAAAAGCGGCTCACCGCCAGCCAGAAGGACAAAAGATATGCCGATGTCCGAAGCTTCCTGAAATATTCTTCGCCATTGTTCAGCGGTCAGTTGTTCACGCTTATGTCCGTCACTGCAACCGCCGCCGGCCAATGCGTAACAGCCCGTACACATTAAATTACATTCAGCTGATATGCTCGCAATAAGGAAAGGAGGAATATGGGTACCGTTACGCTCATACTTCTCTCTTATCTTTGCACTTCTACGCAAAGCAGACGTCATTTGTAACATTAATAGCTGCCCCCGACGATCACTGAAATAGAACCGTCCGGCAGTATCAGAATTTCGTTTTATTCCAATATTCATAAATTTGTTCAGGTTAGAAATTTAAACATTATTTCATTCACCCCTTGAATCAGTTGATTTTCCCAGGTGCTACAGCTTCCGCTCAGCCACGACCAGATGACTATTATCTTGGAGTTTATAAATTTTTGATCCCCTTTTACTGTCAACAAGTTTGATCATAAAGTCTCCGTACTGCACTTTTTCATGACCATCTTTTCTATAAAAAACGAAGTGAGTAGAAATGATATATCCTTTTGCACATCTGGCATTGTAAACATTCACGCCTAACAGTTCTATCTCTCCTTCATCTATCAACATGCCATTATCTATCCCCCTGCGGATCATTTCTAATGTGCTGGTTCTGTACCTTTCTGATCCCTTCGCGACCTCAGTATTGTGCTTGATATCAATTATGCAGTCATTAAAATCTGTTAAGATACTTTCTGTTGATAAGACATCAGAACATTCTTCAAAATCCAAAAGACGATTGATTTTCAGAACACGAAAAAGCAAAGCTCCTACATCATAACAACTGATCCTGATCGGGAAATAGTAATCAGACATGAGGATCCTTTCCTTGAGCATCATGATTCTTTCAGCAAAAAGCTCTTCAGAAAGCTGCTTGAGTGCGTTAAGCTCAACATATTGAGCAGAGCCTTCGATCTCTTCAATTGCAGCCTCATAGTAAAACTCATAGGGATACACTTTTCGTCTGTATGATCTGATAGATAAAAACTCTGTATAGGAACCTCTATCAAAATCATCCGCAAGTGCTAAAAGGATTTTATTTTCATTATATTTCAAACTCAAATTAACTTCGTCATATTGATACCGGCTAAGAGCTTCCAGTTCATCGGGAAATCTTGATTCACCTCTTATATTCTGAAAAGCATGAAACATTTCATGTATTATTTTAGCGGCTAATACCATCGGGTCCATTGTCTCTACCACATGCCATATAGCTATATATTCACCTTCAAACAGCACTGATGTATTTGCCACAAACTCTTTCGGCTTATCTATATATCTCCCGTCTAAAAAGCAGTTTGCATCAGTGTAAAGAGCAAATTTCAAAGGTGAAAATCCATACCACAATTTATCAAAACACACCCGGTCGACATTACTTTTTACCTCAAAATATAAACTTTCTATATCCAACATCATTCTCCATTTGGCAAAACTCTTAACGATCCTATGGTAATGTATTTCCTGCTGAAAGATATATTTCATACCACTCTTCCCTGGTCAGTGAAACATCACATCCCTTAACACAGTCTTTCAGACGTGAAGTCTTCATAGTACCTGTTACAGGCTGCATTTTAGCCGGATGTC
>JAQVOT010000103.1 GCA_028702415.1 Eubacteriales bacterium | reverse complement strand
CATTAAACTTCTCAGACAGTTTTTCAGGGCCAAATGATACTTTACCAATTGGGCAGTGAACAATGTTTGTCTTATCCAGACGGTATTCAACCTTTCCGGCCTTGGTCTCTGCAATTGCTTTTGCGACATCCATTGTAACCGTTCCTGACTTAGGGTTTGGCATAAGTCCCTTAGGTCCCAGAATTTTACCGAGTCTGCCAACAACACCCATCATATCAGGAGTGGCGATAACTGCATCAAATTCAAACCATCCTTCTTTCTGGATCTTAGTTGCCATTTCTTCTGCACCGACGAAATCTGCACCGGCTTCTTCTGCTTCTGTGGCCTTTGGTCCCTTTGCAAATACCAGAACCTTCTTAGTTTTACCTGTTCCGTGTGGAAGTACGATTGCTCCTCTGATCTGCTGATCGGCATGTCTTCCGTCAAGACCCATTCTAAAATGAGCTTCTATTGTTTCGTCAAACTTAGCTTTTGCTGTCTTTGTAACAACTTCCATTGCCTGTTCAACTTCGTAGAGTTCCTGCTTATCATAGGACTCCACTGCTGCTTTGTAATTCTTACCTCTCTTAGGCATTTCGAATTTCCTTTCTGTGGTATTAGCGACTCCCCGCAACAACAATGCGGTTCCCGGTCTCCCACTCTGTTAGTCTTCAATAACGATTCCCATTGATTTGGCAGTTCCCTTGATCATTTCTGTTGCCGATTCAAGGTTTGCCGCATTAAGATCTGCCATCTTGGTCTTGGCAATTTCCTCTGCCTGCGCACGACTCAGAGTTGCAACCTTGGTTTTGTTAGGTTCACCTGATGCTGCATCCAGGCCTGCTGCCTTCTTAAGTAATACTGCTGCAGGTGGAGTTTTCGTAATAAATGAAAAACTGTGATCCGCATAAACGGTGATTACTACAGGAATAATCATTCCCGGCTGATCCTGGGTTTTAGCGTTAAACTGCTTGCAGAAATCCATAATGTTAACACCGTGCTGACCAAGTGCTGGTCCTACCGGTGGTGCTGGATTTGCCTGACCGGCTGGAATCTGAAGCTTAATATAGGCTTTGATTTTTTTAGCCATGTCCATTCCTCCTTTCTTCAGTGATTATATGCAAAACCAGGTGTTCTGGTTTTGTATTTGTATTTAATCGAGTTTGTCAACCTGCGCAAAGTCAAGTTCAACAGGTGTATCTCTTCCAAACATGGATATCCTGGCTCTCAGCATCTGCTTTTCCGGATTTACTTCCTCAACACTGCCCATGAAATTTTCGAATGGTCCGTTAATTACCTTTATGGTGTCTCCAACGTGAATGTTCAGGTCAATGTATATCTTTTCTATTCCCATCCTTCTGATCTCTTCCAGAGTAAGAGGAATCGGATCTGAGCCATGACCAACAAATCCTGTAACACCCTGAGTGTTTCTCACAAGATACCAGGATTCATTTGTAACAATCATCTTAACGAGAACGTATCCGGGAAACAATTTTTTTGTCTTGATTTTTCTCTGTCCATTCTTGATTTCCACTCTATCCTCTGTAGGCACTACAACATCAAGCACCAGGTTCTGCATACCTCTGCTCTCCACCAGTTTTTCGATGTTGATCTTTACCTTATTCTCATGCCCGGAATAGGTGTGTACGACATACCACTTGGCTTCACCGTCGCCTCTCAGACCTTCAAGCTCATCTAGATTTACTTTCTTTTCTTTTTCTTCACTCATGTTTCAAAGTCCTCGTCATCCTTTACACAATTTACTTATTAGAAGCAAATCGCTTTGATAGCGGCTAGCACTCCGGAGTCAATTCCCCAGAACAAAAGCGCAAAAGCAGCACAAGTTGTTAGAACAACAACAGTGAATGAACCCAGCTCTGACCTTGTTGGCCATACAACCTTCTTCATTTCAAGCTTGATGCCTCTGAAGTATTCCTTAATCTTGCCCTTTTCTCTTGGCTTCCTAGGCTGTCTCTTTTTTTTCTTTCTTGATTCAGCTCTCGTTTTGGCGGAACTCCATCTGCTTTCGGCCTTCGTGGCATTTTTCTTTGTCTCTTCAGTCGTCAGTATGGAAGTCTTATAGTCTGAATTTTTTCTTCTCTTTGACTTTGCCATATTAATTCTCCCGTCCCGTTCCTTATTTTGTTTCCTTGTGCAGAGTATGCTTCTTGCAGAATGGGCAATACTTGTTCATTTCCAGTCTGTCCGGAGTGTTTTTCTTGTCCTTCATTGTGTTGTAGTTTCTCTGCTTGCATTCTGTACACGCCAGGGTAACTTTTACTCTCATTTTTTTGTCATCCTTCCCTATAAATATTAAAGTTTCAGTGGTAAAATATCGTTCTTATCGACGAGATCATTAGCAACACTAAAAACAACGCCTTTGCTTTTTTTCCATAAAGTCGCTCAATAATTATAGCTCAGGCAAGTGTCAACGTCAAGGGCTAATGTTTTTCTTTCAATCTGCAGCCACAAATGAGTTTTGGCTGAGTTTTGGCTGAGTTTTGGCTGAGTTTTGGGGACGTGTCCGAAAACTCAGCCAAAACTCATTATGAAAAACATTAAAGCAGGGCCGGCAAGCCGGCCCTGCTTCCAAATTTTATTATTTAGAGTTTTTTATACTTCCTTCATGGAAATTGCTTCTGTCGGGCATACACTTACGCATGCTTCGCAACCAATGCACTTTTCTTCGTCCAGCTTCCATTCGGTCCCATCAACCTTAATGGCATCTTCTGGACATTCGTTTTCACAAGCTGCACAGTATATGCATTTTTCTTCGTCTACTGCTGCAATGCTCTTCTTGACAGGAGCTGCAGCAGCTGCAGGAGCTGTGGAAGCTGCAGGAGCTGTGCCACCAAACGACAGGCTCTTCTTAGGGCACTTGTCAATGCAGGCACCACACTTGACACAGGCCTCAGTGTCAACTTTCCATAACTTTTCTTTTCTGTCAACTGTGATCGCATCAGTAGGGCATGCTTTTACGCAAAGTCCACAGAATATGCAAGTATCCGCACAAGTCAGATCCCCGTCAGTTTCAGCCGGAGCTGCTGCGCCGTCAGATGCCTTCTTGGCAGCCTTAGCAGGAATATCATAAGTATCAACAATCTTAACAACGTCAGGAATTGTATACTGATTTTCCATCGTAAGGCACTTCTTCGGGCAGTTATCCACACATGCACTACACTGTACGCACTGCATTCTGTGGATTGTCCACTTGCCCTCTGCTTTATCTACTTCAATGGCGTTTGTAGGACATACATTTGCGCAGATTCCGCAACCGATACAGTTTGGTCCATCGATTGAAACTGAGCCCCTGGTCCTTTCCTGCCATTCCCTAGGCACTACAGGGTACATCCGGCAGGCGGTTTTCTTGGATATGCTTCCTAAAATAGTCCTTCCAAACTTGAAGAACCCAAGTCTGTCCGTAATGATCATGCATAACAGAGCAGCAACTACCAGTACGATTAGAATCATAAGTTTACTCACTACTCCCACCTACCTTTCTGTACAACTAATGCATGGGTCTATTGTCAGTACCAGAACAGGCACATCCGCCAGATCTGATCCACCCAGCATTTTCACTAATGCAGGAACATTGATGTTGGTCGGTGTTCTCACTCTCATCCTCTTCAGGAACTTGGTTCCTGCACCCTTAGCATAGTAGAATGCTTCTCCACGAGGCTGTTCCATACGAATTGCGAATTCACCGTCAACTGTCTTTGGAACCTTGCAGTCAACCGGACCATCAGGAATTTTAGCTACTGCCTTGCCAATCAATTCAATTGACTGGAATACTTCTCTGATTCTTACTTTTGTTCTAGCCATGCAGTCGCCGGCCTCTTCTACGACTGGTTCAAATCCCAGTTCGTGATATACGCCGTGATTTCCTGTGAGTCTGAGATCCTGAACTACGCCGGAGCCTCTGACAGTAGGACCTACTGCACACAGTTCGATTGCCTCTTCCTTAGTCAGAACGCCAACACCTGTCATTCTGTTCTGAACTGATGCATCATTGATAAATACGTCAGTCAGTTCTTTGATTTCAGCTTTTAATTCATTCAGAGTGTCTGCCATTTCCTTCAGATTTTCATTGCTGATGTCTTTTCTCATTCCTCCTGCCTTGCATATTGAGAAGATTACTCTGCCTCCTGTGTTCTTCTCGAACAGGTCGAGAACAGTTTCTCTTACTCTCCAGCAGTGGTTGAACAGAGACTCGAATCCGAATGCATCTGCCATAAGTCCCAGCCACAGAAGATGTGAATGTATTCTTGAAAGTTCATGTAATATTGTTCTGAGATATTCAGCTCTTTCAGGAATTTCAACGCCCATTGCGCCTTCAATTGATGCTGAAGCGCCCCAGCCGTGCCCGAAACTGCATATACCGCAGATACGTTCTATTACATATACCATCTGATTGAAATCTTTTATCTCACACAGTTTTTCCAGACCTCTATGGATGTAACCGATTGATGGAATCGCATCAACTACTGTTTCATCCTCAAGAACCAGGTCAAGATGAATTGGTTCAGGAAGCACTGGATGCTGTGGTCCAAAAGGTATGATTGTTCTTTTAGCCATTATCATTGCCTCCTTTACTTCTTTGGCTTCCAAGGTGTTTCTTCAGAAATTTTGAAGAAAGTTCCCTGGTAATCCAATGCACTATGATTAAACTTAACGCCGAACAGATCGTGAACTTCGTTTTCATAAACGAAAGCTGCCCAGTAGATTCCTGTTATGCTTTCAACTTCAGTTCCGATTGCTATGTCCAGTCTCAAATTAGTCAGAACGTGATCCTTATCAAATGAATAAAGAATTTCATAAGTATCATCATCCAAATTAACGCCACAAATCTGAACTAATCTGTATCCTTCTGCTTTGAAGTCTGCGACTTTGCTTATAAGGTCGGAAACTTCAACAGATTCAAAATTCTGCACTGCAGGTATTCTTTCCATCATTATTCCTCCTTATTTCTTGTACAGATCTGCATTCACCTTGATTTCAGCCATTGTGAAAATCGGTGGATACTTTACTGCCGATGTTGCGCTAACTTCTTCTTGCTTTGCTTCAGGTATCTCTTCTACCTTGGTATCAATAGCGTTTACCATGGCTTCTCTCTTAGCCTGTAGTACGCCCAGTCCCTTAACAACTGCATCTATGATTGCCTCAGGTCTTGCTGCAC
>JAQVOT010000102.1 GCA_028702415.1 Eubacteriales bacterium | reverse complement strand
TATTATAACCTATAGAGTCATGACATGCAGAAGAATTCCTTGCTTGAAACAGAAATTATTATTTTGTATAATATTACAAATTTGAATATTCTGTTTGGATTGTTTATTTTCGTGAAATATTGAGGAGTTTGTTATGAAGAATATCCGCGGAAAAATTATTGTGGCATCACTTTGCCTCTGCATGAGCATGTGGGCGATGATGCCGTGTTTTGTTTTTGGTGAAGGCGAGATAGGAAATTCTAGCGTAAGCGGAACTAAAACCGGCCCCGAGAAGGTAAAGCCCGGGGAGACGATTACGTATACGATTACGGCTACTGTTCCGGATGATGATGACGGTGAGCTTCTGCCGATGGCTAACGGTGAGGCCGGTGATACGATTACAGCTGCCATTGTGGATGGTGAGGGTTTGATTCCATATTTTAGTATTGAGGATCTACTGCCGACAAACTTAGAGTATGTTAGCCACAGCGTGAGTCTGACATCAAATGCTGGTCACAATATGGATTCGGCTTTCAGCCGAGATGGAAACAATATCACGCTGTCTGTCATTCATAAAGACGAGGGATATTATATCTGCCCGGGAGAGACTGTTGAACTTACAGTCAACGCCAAAGTAGCTGATGCGGCTCCTATAGGTAGCAAAATTACCAACATTGCGGAATTCAAGGACGCCAATGGAGTATTGGATAGTGCCAGTACAACGGCTACAGTTGTGGCTGGGGACGATGAGAATGGTCAGAATCCTGACGGAAATGAGGATGTGGAAGCAGATTCCGATGATGGAACCGGTGCAGAACCTGGTAGTGATGATTCGCCGGATACGGGGGATGATGCCTATCTTGGCCTTTTCTTTATACTGATGATGCTCAGTGTTGCAGGAGTGCTGGTGACTTATAAAGTACGGAGATAAACTCCAAAGAAAATAGCATATATGAAAAAACCGCCCGGCTTTTATGACCGGGCGGTTTTTTACTCAGGACCATTTTTTATGGTCTTTGTGACTGATTAATAGTTCTCTGCATTAAGCTCAAAGTATGCTTTCGGATGTGCGCAAACCGGGCAGGTCTCAGGAGCCTTGTCTCCCACGAAAAGGTGTCCGCAGTTGCGGCACTCCCAGAGCTTAACATCGCTCTTGGCGAATACTTTCTGTGCCTCTACGTTGTGGAGCAGCGCCCGATAGCGTTCCTCGTGATGCTTTTCGATATCTCCGGCTCCACGGAATTTCTCAGCAAGCTCAGGGAAACCTTCCTCTTCGGCTGTCTTTGCGAATTCGGCATACATCTCAGTCCACTCGTAGTTTTCGCCGTCAGCTGCTGCAGCCAGATTCTCGGCAGTGCTGCCGATACCATTGAGTTCCTTGAACCAGAGCTTCGCATGCTCCTTCTCGTTCTCGGCAGTCTTCAGGAAGAGTGCTGAAATCTGTTCGAAGCCCTCCTTCTTCGCCTTTGATGCGAAGTATGTGTATTTGTTTCTAGCCTGGGATTCTCCTGCAAAAGCAGCCTCCAGGTTTTTCTCAGTCTGAGTTCCTTCGTATGGATGTTTCTTTTCGCTCATATTTTATACCTCCTTTATGCTTTCCACAGTGAGTGCAGATTGCAGTATGCATAAACAGCTTCAACTTCGTCGCCATCACACATAGCGAAGCATGTCTTAGGCTCTTCACCAGGCTTAAGTTCCTTGCGTTGGTTACCGTACTTGGTCTTAATTGCCACCCATTCGATGTAATGCTCAGGAAGCATCGGGTGATCTACAGCTCCTACTACTACGTGTACTTTGTTGCCTACTACCTCATATTCAGGCACATGCTTCTCAACTGCCGCATCTGTTGTTCCCGGAATCAGTTCTTCCATAGGTTCTCCGCAGCAGATTACAGGTACGCCTGTTTCCTTAACGAAAGCGATAATCTGTCCGCAATGTTTGCAAAGATAAAAATTCATTTCCATATTTATTACCTCCTTGTAATCAATTAACTTCTCATATTATAACAATCGGGAAACTTCTCTTCTGTGACAATATCACAATGGAAGTATCCAATATAAACATTCTAACATGAAAGCGCATTAAAGCTCTAAATAAATTTAAAAAAATTCAGATAGATCAGCCCACGTCCACTCCCTCCAGTTTCAGAAGCTGTATTTTCTTATCAAGTCCGGCGCTATAGCCGGTGAGAGAACCATTGGTCCCGATTACGCGGTGGCAGGGGATTATCAGAGAGATGGAATTATGACCAACCGCACCGCCTACTGCCTGGGCAGACATTCGTTTTTGTCCTCGTTGCTCTGCTATTATGGAAGCAATCTGCCCGTATGTCATGGTTTCGCCATATGGAATTGTGAGCATGATTTCCCATACTGCTCTGCGAAATGGCGTAGTATTAATGGCCATGTCCGGAGTAAAACCCGGATCTTTGCCACTGAAATATATGTCCAGCCACTTCATTGTTTTTTCGAAAACAGGAAGATTTACATCCTCATAATCCTCTGTGAGGGTGTCGCCGAAATATTTCTCTTTATCAAACCAGAGCCCGGTGAGAACCCGACCATCGCTCCCAAGGGTGATTCCGCCAAGGGGTGACTGGTAATGTGCTATATAATTCATAGATAACCTCCTCATTAGCGTTCTATTAAAATTGTGAATATATTATACACCAGATTGGTGGGATAAATAAGGCCGGAAGAAAATTGAGAGTTTTGCAATCCTTGATTTCCAGAATACCCAGGCCTGACATGGCGATGAGAAATCCACCCACGATCCCAAGCTCACACATCATGGTGTCGGTTATGAAATTCCCAACCAGCAGCGTCAGTGCGTATATGCCCCCCTGCCAGCAGAAAAGTATTCCTGCGGAAAACACCATTCCTATTCCGTATGTGGAGGCCAGCACCATGGAGGTCACCAGATCCAAAGTGGCATTTGTAAACAGGAAAGTGTGATCCTGGTACAATGCGCTTTGCACGGGACCCAGTATTGATAGGGTGCCAACGCAGAACAGGAGACTCCCGGTCACTATTCCCTGTCCCAGTTTGCCGCCGTCGGGACGCCTTGATGTAAGCCTCGAAACGCGACCATCAATGTCCAGCATAGTACCGATGACTCCGCCAATTGAAAGGCTGACGATGAAAAGCACAGGAAATATGCTGTTTGGCATATTCTGCACAAGGGTGTTGATTCCAAGACCAAAGGCAGCAAGGCCCATGGCAATGAAAAGCGCGTTATTGACACGGTCGCTCATGATTTTCTTGAACAGACCGCCGATGAGACTTCCTACGATAATAGTGCCTGTATTTACAAGGGTTCCTATCATTTATTTGTTCTCCTTAATGTATAATAACAATGTCATTATACACCAAACACCGGAATTCCTAAAAATAAAGACGGGTTGTACTTTGTTGTATTTTTAATACATAAAAACAACAAAAGACATAAGCCAATACTATTGACTTTACTTGAGTAGAGTAGTACCTTATCTCTACCAGGAGGGAAGCAGAAGTGCTGATTTCTTGGCAAGTTAACACCTTATAACTTTACAAGCGGCCGGGACTACCGGAGCATAGAGGGAGCTAGTCTAGGATTAGCGAAACTCGTTTGAGAAGTCAGAAGCTGACGCGGAATCTTAGCGTTGGCTGAGCACTCTAGCTGAAGTACATTGTCGGATTGAAGTGACTGAACCGCCGGAGAGTTGAAAAATTGGTGAGGTGCATCGATAGGCAAGTACAGAGACAAGGGTAGCGAAGATTTATCAAGGAAGTTCGGAGAAAAAACCGGGTTGCTAAAGAAAGGAAAAATTATATGAGGGTGTTGCAAGGCAATAAGTGATGGGTTGCGTAGTACGAAGAGTAAGACGCAACCCATTGCTTTTTTTTGCATTATTATTGTTTTTTAGGATACGGCCTGCTAAATCTTTTCTTTTAGCACCCTGATGAAATTGGTGGCGGCCCTGGACATGTATTTGTTTTTCGGATATGCTATGTACATTTTGCGGGTACATATTTCGGGATCTGCCAGGTAAAGTGCCGGCAGCTTCGCTATGTGGCTGTTCATTATACTGCTCTCTGTAATAAGGGAAATGCCCACACCATTCTGGGTCAGAGCAAGAGTTGTCATGGTCTGCTCCGCAGTTATTGTGCGGGCAGGTCTGCTTTTGAATTTGCGGAACAGGGATTCCATCTTACGACCGATATCCTGGTCAGATTTCAGCACGATAAATGTATTTTCACAGAGACCGGAAAACTCCTTTTCTGACAGGGGTTCAACCTTAAGATTAGTTTTTGACCCGGATTCGAACCGGGTAACGGAACCTCCGATCTGAAGAACTTTATCTGCCAGAGACTTGTTTATCTCCCAGTCAGACGGCACTGCCAGATATATTTTTTCCTCCAGCAGTTCTTCATAGACAAATCTATCAGGTTCATCGGCAATGGGAGTGATGAACAGATCCAGCATTCCTTTCTGGGCAATTGTAACAAGCTCCGATACTTTACCATCAACAATCTCTATCTCAATTCCGGGATATTCCTTGGCAAAAGCGGCAATGCTCTTGGGCAGATATGCCACATTAAAAAAACTCGCTCCTCCAATGCTGAGCTTGCCAATCTTTAGGTTCTCGATATCTGACAGATTTTGCACTAGCTCCTTATGAAGAACCATAGCCTGGTCCAGATATTCAATATATACGCGGCCCGCCTCGGTCAGTTCCAGAGGCTGTTTGCTGCGATCAAATATAAGGATGCCCAGATTGCTTTCAACTTTCTTAAGATAAGATGATAGTGCAGGCTGGGAAATTCCAAGGTGTTCTGCAGCAACAGAAATGTTTTTAACTTCCGCGATTTTCTTTATGTACTTCGGTGTATCATTTCTTTTCATACAGAAGATTATAACACTTTTATTGTGCCTTTACTATTCCAATCACTTGTGCTACATTTGTAAGGCAAAATGTAAATATTACAAGTATAAATTGGAGGTAATAAGAGATATAAATGTTCTATCCATCAATAGTAGAAAATCTGGCGCATAATGCTATCAGAAACCCTGACAGACTATGTCTGGCGGATAGCCAAAATGCGCTTACATATAAGGAAGTCTGGGGTTCAATCTGCGGCCTGGCAATGAAGCTTGACACCATGGGTGTCAGCCGAGAGAAATGTGTTGTTGTGGAATGCGATCAAAG
>JAQVOT010000101.1 GCA_028702415.1 Eubacteriales bacterium | reverse complement strand
TAGGGCAACGGCTCACGAACCTTATCCTGCCAAGAACGATTTGGACGCTGACATTGAAGTTCCGGTTGATGCCTCAGGAAAACCTGCAGTATTCATATTCAAGACACTGGCCGATTCATTCCTGGGCAAGATTTCACTGGCTAAAGTTATCAGCGGAACGATAAAGCCCGGAACGGTTTTGTATAATTCATTGGCACAAAAAGATGAAAAACTCGGTTCACTGTTTTTCATAAGAGGAAAGAACCAGGAAGATGCTCCTGAAGTAGTTGCCGGCGATATCGTTGCGATCGGTAAGCTTCAGAACACAAGAACAGGAGACACTCTCTGTGAAAAAGCAAATATAATCAAATTCCCGAAGATCTCATTCCCGTCACCAACTCTTTACCAGGGTGTACAAGCGGCCAAAAGCGGTGAAGACGAGAAGGTGGGCTCAGGTCTGAAGAGACTCATGGAAGAAGACCCTTCATTCGTTCTTGAAAATAACATTGAAACTCACCAGACTCTCATTGGAGGACAGGGAGACATACAGCTGAACATCATGAAGGACAAGCTTAAGGACAAATTCGGTGTTGATGTTATAACAGTTCCTCAGAAGATTGCCTACAGAGAAACAATCAAGGGAACTTCCGACGTGCAGGGTAAGCACAAGAAACAGACCGGTGGTGCCGGTCAGTACGGTGACGTTCACATCAGATTTTCACCATCTGAAGAAGAATTCGAATTCGGTGAAGAACTGTTTGGCGGTTCAGTTCCTAAGAACTATGTTCCTGCAGTAGAAAAGGGACTTAGAGAATGCATGGAAAAAGGGCCGCTTGCCGGATGTAAGGTTCAGAATGTTAAGGCTATTCTCTATGATGGTTCGTATCACGAAGTAGACTCAAACGAAATGGCATTCAAGGTTGCTGCATCACTTGCATTCAAGAAGGGTATTGCAGAAGCTAACCCTTGCCTGCTTGAGCCGATCATGAAGTTGACTATCAGGGTTCCTGATGATTATGTTGGAGCCGTTATGGGTGACCTGCCAAACAGACGTGGAGCTGTACTGGGTATGGAACCAATCGGAGGAGGAATTCAGAAACTTATGGCCGAAGCACCTCAGGTTGAGCTGCTGGACTATGCGATTGCACTGAGAACCATGAGTCAGGCAAGAGGAGCATTCGAGATGGAATTCTCAAGGTATGATCCTGTTCCTAAGAACATCGAGCAGAAAATTATTGCTGAATACAAGGCTTCACAGGAAGAAAAATAAGCAATATGTTTATGCAAAAGCAGCTTACAGGGAGCGATGTCTATTGACATCGCTCTTTTTTTATATTAAACTACATAAAAGAACAGATGTTTGTGCGTGAAGAACGGTAGTTTGGACGGGTGCGGGATTAATATTCCAGAGGTGCGGGATTAATATTCCACGGGTGCGGGATAAGCCCTCGGGTTATATCCGAACAAGAGGTATAAAAATGGCGAAAAAAGCAAAAACAGTGTTTGTCTGCAATGAATGCGGCAGTGAGAATTCCAAGTGGGTAGGACAGTGCCCGGTTTGCGGTGCCTGGAATTCAATGTTTGAGCAGAAAGTCGTGGATTATAACGAGGATGATAAAAGGCGCAGAACTTCGGTGAAGACCGGCAGTGCTGATGGAAAGAGGAGTCGTGCAGTAGTACCGGAGAAACTTTCTGTGGTCAGATCAGGGGAAACAGCCAGAATTGATACAGGGATAGGAGAATTGAACAGGGTACTGGGAGGAGGCCTTGTGCCAGGATCTTTGACATTGATATCCGGAGAACCCGGAATAGGCAAATCCACTATTATCCTCCAGGCGGCCCAGCACATTGCAGAAACCAGAGGCAAGGTTCTATATGTTTCCGGAGAGGAATCCGAAGAACAGATCAAGATCAGAGCTGACAGGGTGTGCCGAACCCTGGGCGGCACCGGACAGGATGCGGGAGCCAGCACCTGCCAGTTTCCGGAAAGGGGTTGGGGCAACATCAGCGACAACCTGTTCATCCTGGCAGAGACAAATATTGAAAACGTTTCGGCAGTCTGCCAGACACTAGATCCGGAGTTTCTGATCGTGGATTCAATTCAGACCATGTATAGCTCTGACATTGAATCTGCACCGGGAAGTGTTTCCCAGGTCAGAGTTTGCGGCAATGAACTGATGAAGATAGGCAAGACAGATAATATTCCTGTGTTCATTGTTGCCCATGTTACAAAGAGCGGAGAACTGGCAGGGCCCAGAATTATAGAGCACATGGTTGATTGCGTTCTGAGTTTTACAGGTGACAGAAGTAATGAAATGAGAATATTGAGATCCCAGAAAAACCGTTTCGGAACAACAAGCGAAATCGGTGCATTCGAGATGGCAGAGGAGGGGCTGATAGAAATTGAGAATCTTTCCGGAGTGCTCATGGAGGAAATGGCAACAGATAGTGAGGGTGCAGTTGCCACGGCGGTTTATGAGGGAACAAGGCCACTGATTCTGGAAGTACAGGCCCTGACAAGCACCTGCGGCATAGGTTTTCCCAGGCGTACGGCCATAGGAATCGACAACTCCAGACTGGCAATGCTGATTGCGGTGTTGGAGAAGAAGATGGGGTTAAGGCTGGACAATCAGGATGTTTATGTGAATATAGTAGGCGGTATCAGACCTGAGGGGACATATACTGACCTGGCAGTTGCACTGGCGGTTTATTCTTCATTCAAAGGGAAAAAATTGGACAGCAAAACCCTGGTGCTTGGAGAAATAGGACTGACAGGAGATCTGAGAGCTGTTCAAAATAGCGATAAGATAATTAAAGAAGCGGAGCGACTGGGCTTTGAAAAGGTGGTTCTTCCAATAAAAAATGCTCAGCGCCTGAAGGCGCAGCCGGGCATTAAAGTTATCGGAATAAGGAATATTGCCGAAGTAAAGAATATCATTGAATAAGTAACGGGATTACTGTCATTTCTTCAACTCCATATTGAACCAGAAGCAGGTTCCCTCTCCGGGCTTACTGTCAACACCGAAATCTGCCTTATGCAAAGTCAGTATTTCTTTGCATATTGAAAGACCAAGGCCTGTTCCTTCCGTTTCTCTGGCCATGTTTGAACTCGCCCTGTAGTATCTGTCCCAGATATGTTCAAGGTCGTTCGGAGCAATGCCGCTACCGTGATCTTCCACAGACAGTTTGGCGAATCTGCCATGGCGCTTTATCGATACAACAACGGTCTCATCTTCACCGCAGAATTTGATCCCATTGGAAATGAAGTTCGATACAACCTGCTTGATTTTTTCCGCATCGCCTTCAACCATGAAGTCCGCATTGCAATCAAAGTCAATGTGAAACTGTTTGTCTTTCTCGTCGACCACTCCATCAAGATTGGAGTCGAAATAGCCTTCCAGGCCTCTGTAGTTTTCAATAATTTCCTCCGTAAGCTCCGAGAGGTTAAAAATACTGCGATCAATGGTTATCTTTCCTGATTGAAGTTTTGAAGCGGAGAGAAGATCATTTACTAGAATGTTAAGTCTGTCAGTTTCATTAATTATCACCTGAAGATGTTCTTCGCGTTTTTCGGGATTGTCTCCCGAAATATCTCGAATCATTTCAGCGTATGATTTAATCATAGTGAGAGGTGTGCGCAGATCATGAGATACGTTTGCCACCAGATCTTTCTGCATCATGCAGGATTTCTCAAGTTCTATTGAGGCACCGGTGAGAGTATCTGATAGGTTGCTGATTTCCGTATAATGGCCGTCAGGGAATACCACTCCATATTCTCCGGCTGCAAGCTTTCTGGCGGTCTTCTCGATTTTCCTGATAGGTCTTGTGATTCTGAATGAAAGATAGAATGAAATCAGACAAGCCAGTGCCAGCGAAATAATTGTTACTATGACAAGCTGGTTCTGTAGAATCTTTATTGTTGAAGATACAGGCCAGAGGGGTGAGAAAACATAGGTGATTATGGTTTCTTTTTTCTTGGATGTAAGTACCCTTGCAAAGGCCAGAATATCCTGCGAGTCCTCATCTGACTTGAAGATGACCTGTGCGCTGCCGTTGTTTTTTAGCATCTTTTCATTGAGCTTCTGTATCTGTAAGGCATACTGTCTTTGCGTACTTTCGGAATCTGAACTGATTCCAGGAGACAAAGCGAAATCATGGGCTTCCGGACTAAAATATGTGGTTTTTCCATCAAAAGAAACAACGTAGATAAACATGTCATATGAATCGGAGATGTCATCAACTTCACTGACAAAGTCTTTGGTTTCGTTGGATCTATATGATGACTCTATTTCTTTAACAACATTTTCTGTCTGGGCTGTTTTCATGGTTCCATAGAAATTGTTCAGCATGAAAACCTGTACAACCCAAAGAGTAGCCATGAGAACTGCGGCGAACAGAATGAAATAGAGCCAGGTCTTGAATTTTATGCTGCGTGAATCAATTTTTAGCATCGAATTTATATCCCACTCCCCTGAGTGTAACAATGTAATCCCGATATTTTCCCAGACTGTTCCTGAGGTTCTTGATGTGAGTATCTATTGTTCTGTCATCTCCAAAGAAATCATATCCCCAGATGTCTGACAGAAGTTTATCCCTTGAAAGGGCAATATTCTTGTTTTCAACAAGGTAAAACAGCAGATCGTATTCCTTAGGTGTAAGTTCAATGCGTTCACCGTCAATTGAAACCGTTCTTGCAGAAATGTTAATTTCCAGCCCATCAAAACTCAGGACATCAGGTGAAAGCTCATTATTTCCGCTTCTTCGTGTTAGAACGGCATTTACTCTGGCCATCAGTTCCTTAGGGCTGAAAGGCTTAACAACATAGTCATCTATGCCGAGTTCGAATCCAAAGAGCTTATCGTACTCTTCACCTCTTGCAGAAAGCATGATAATAGGGACGTTGCTGATTTTGCGAATTTCTTTGCAGGCCGAAAAGCCATCAAGCCTAGGCATCATGATATCCATGATAATGAGGTCGTATTCGTTAAGCTTGCAAAAGCCTACTGCCGCCATTCCATCCCCGGCTTCGGTTACTTCATGACCATTGAACTCCGAGTATTCACGGATAACCTGACGAATCCCCTTTTCATCGTCTACTACAAGTAATTTTGCCATATAAAAATCCTCCTGAAGAGATACTAAAACATAAATGTGTAGTTTATATGAAATACGCTGCCACACGCGTTAATTATACCATATAGACAGATTATGTGATATAATATCATCACGTATATCCAGGAGG
>JAQVOT010000100.1 GCA_028702415.1 Eubacteriales bacterium | reverse complement strand
TCTCAGGGCTTTTTCATCACCAACATCCATTACATCTATTCTGTCGATGATACCGCTGAGCACCGCCTTCTTGCCGCCATCAAGTTCTATTTCCATTGGTTTGAGCCTGGTTCCATTAATGCCAAATGGCTCCTCGAAATACATCAAGGAAACTCTGCTTTTGCGAACCTGTCTTATCATAGACCATGCCACCTCGGCACAGCTGTCTATCAGTCTTTCAAGCTGCAACTTACTTTCTCTGCCGCTCTGATAAACGCCTTCACGGTACCTGGAAGTATTCTCGATCATTATATTCCGTACAGCCTCCCTGCACTTTCCTTCGCTTATGGTCATCCATGGAGATGATGCATCTGTAACAGAGGTCCCGTCTTTCGGTATCAGTCTCAAGGACAAGGCCTGCAGCGCCTGATGAAATACGTCCCCTCTGGATCTGCCATCTATTTCAAAGACTCTTGGTTCTTCAGCCTTAAGTCCTCTTTCTATGAAATGTTTGAATGGACATTCGCTGTATTTTTCCAGCCTGCTTGCGCTTACATATATGGCATCCCCGTCTCCAAAATAAAGGTCCTCTGCAAGGTCCCTACCCAGCACTTCTATCCTGTTATCGTACTCCAGCCCCTGAGCAATTTTTTCCATGGTACACTTATCGTTCTCTGCAAACCAGTTTATTACCGCCAGCCAGGGTCTTTCAATTTGACCTGTCTGAAGAAAAGCGTGCATAGCCTCAGCCATGTAAGTAATAGTACCTTTCTTTGATGTTATTTTTTCGGTAATATCTTTTCTTCCAAGATCCCCCAGGACCTCTCCAAGCATTTCTCCCAGTACAGTGAAAATGCCTGAAGGTGCCGCGGTCTTTCCTTCCTGATCTGCCAGGCTGCAGCTGACAAACAGGTCTTCAGAAGGCAGAGAGAACATTCTGTAAATTGCCAGTTGTTCCTCCTTCTGTCTGATTTCTTCTCTCTTGGTAATGCTCAGCTTCAATTCCTCCAGCGTCTCAAGCTCCCTTTCTGTGAGAAGTCCTGTATCCGCTGGCTGAAGTGGCAGTATCCCTTCATTGGCGCCGGTGACTATCATTGACCTGGTTCTGCTGACCCTGGTTCTCTGCATTGTTCCTATTATCACGGCATCGGTGCTGGTTGGTACCAGACCGATTTCCATCTCCGATAGTCCGCAGGTGAGTATCTGTTTCAACTGAGAGTTGCTGATATTTTCGTCACCTATTACCCTAAAGATCTGTGTAAACAGACCGCATATCATATTCCAGCTCTGTGCTGTTTCAGCTGCACCCTCCATAAGCTTCAGGGCCTTCTGTTTTTCAATAAGTTCGGTAATTCTTCCGGTTATATTGAAGTCACCATCAAGAAATTCATATAGTCCGCGGATTTTCTCGCCTGCGCTGTTTCTCCTCCCGATTTCTTCTCTGGCTCCCTCTGTAATCTCAACAATCCGGCCCCTCATCTCATTGAGACGCAACAGTTCCTCTCCGGTATACCTGCTGTGATTTCCATCGCGCCCTCTCCATGTGAATTCTTTCTTCCATTTAGAAGACCGGATTTTCCCTTCTTTAACGTAGTTCATCAGCAGCTCTTCATCTTCTCTCGTCCAGCCGAAAAGCCCTGCACTTACCATTTCCATTATGGCATTGCCATCGTACCCTGTGTCAATCACATCCATAAATGACAGCAGAAATCTAACTACAGGCTGATGCAAAACCCGTCTTTTTCTGTCTGCAAAAGCAGGAATGCCCCACCTTTCAAATGTTCTGTTCAGGATTCTGCCACGTACATCCATATCGTTACAGATTACTGTAATATCTCCGTATCTGTATCCACCGTCTCTTACAAGTTCAGTAATGTGGGCGGCCACTCTATCCGCTTCCGCATACAGATTGGAAGCCTGCACCAATGTGCATTCAGGGATTCCATCCTTCCATACGGATATCCTCTCTTCACAGCGTATTTCTTCCCTGGTGAACTCAACCTCGGCTGCTTTTGCCATTTCTTCCAGGCTATCCATTACATATCCGGTAATATTGAAGAGGCCTTCTCCGCTTCCTGCAGTCAGAAGCCTGGCATCCTCGATTTTTCTGTCCGTCCAGGTCATCACCACATTGAGATTGTCTGCGTTGGTCAGAAGCTTCTCCAGAATCTGCAGATTCAGAGGTGAAAATGTATCAAATCCATAGACCCAGATTTCAGCTCCCTCAATAAGCCCGGAGTTTTGCATTAGCTGACCGTAGAATCTTACATAGTCCTCAGAATCTGTAAATCTGCCTTCGATTGATTCTTCGTATTGGGAATAGATTTTTTCTATATCCGAAAGTTTCAGTTTCAGATAGCTTACGGTATCGTCAATCGCCGATTTGATATCAGAAGGCCGGACTCCATATCTTTTCATTTCAGATATGAGCTGATTGGTTTCTGCTGTGAAGGTTGTCCGGTCCCCCATGTTCTGATACACACTAAGCTCACCCGACTTTGCAAGCCTTGAAATAAGTACTGTAAGCAGCATGTGGCGCCCATACCGGTCAATGAGTTCCGGTTCCCTGCCTCCTGCTTCCTTCATCACCTTATTACCAAGTGCAGAAAAATCCGCCACCATCAGATTGAGTAAGGCGTTTCTGCCTGCTTTTTCTCTGAAGTACTCCAGGGCATTTCTTTCCATCTGCAGACTGAACTGATCCGGCACAATAAGAATTGTCTTTTTATCCGGATTCACATGATCAAATATGAACTTTTCCTTCTCCAGACCTTCCGGCCCATAATATATTTTTAGCATGCTTATATTATAGCATACTCCCGTCCCGGCAAAGGCTACAAACTCATCCAAAGAACCTGGTGTTTGACAGGCATGAAGGCTTCTGTTCATTGATGCGAATTGTAATAAAAAAGCCTTCGAAGAGGAAGACACCGGAATGTCTGCCTCCACAAGGCTCATTAGTAAAGTGTTTGTGAAGTTACCTGTCCTCTCGGAAGTATGGTAAGCCCAGGGACTCCGGTGGCTGATGCTCACGTTTTCTGCGCATGCTTGTAATGATCAGTACCAGGATAGTAACAACATACGGAAGCATCTTCCACAGTTCCTTGGCAGCCATTGTGGTTCCCGGAATATAGAGATTCATGATATAAAGACCGCCGAAGAGAATTGATCCGAAGATTGCAATATTCGGTTTCCAAAGAGTGAAGATTACCAGAGCTATGGCCAGCCATCCTCTATCTCCGAACGCATCATTTGACCATACGCCATTTGCGTAGTCCATTACGTAGAACAAACCTCCAAGCCCTGCAATCATACAGCCAATGCATATTGCGAAATACTTGTATTTGTTTACGTTTATGCCGGCGGCATCTGCTGTTGCAGGGTTCTCGCCTACGGCACGAAGCTGAAGCCCTATTCTTGTTTTTGCGAGAATGAAGGCTGTAACTATTGCGATTGCAACTGCCAGATAAGTCATAAACCCGTATGACAGAAAGATTTCGCCGAACCAACCGAAGTCATCTGCAAATGGCAGTGTCTTTCTGAAGCACTTGCTTGTGGCCGACAGTGCGATTGAGGGAATAGCACTTCCTGTAAGCTTAACAAGTGAACCGCCGAAAAAGTTCCCGAATCCAACACCGAAGGTAGTCATTGCCAGACCGGTAACATTCTGATTACACTTAAGCGTTACCGTCAGGAAACAGAACAGCAAGCCCATGAAAAGCGATCCTATCAGACATGTGATAAAGGGTATCATTATTGCCAGGAAAGGAATCACATTGCCACCACAACTCTGTTCATAAATGAATGCGCCAATAACTCCGCCCATTGCACCGACATACATTATTCCCGGTATTCCAAGATTCAGGCTGCCGGCCTTTTCATTAAGCGTTTCGCCAACGCAGCCAAAAAGCAGGGGCATACCTTGAAGTATCGCACGTGGGATGAAAGCAACCAGACTAAACATTATGCTTCCTCCTTTCCTGATTTACGAAAATGCAGCTTGTAATTTATGAAGAATTCGACTCCGATTATGAAGAAGATTATTACTCCTGTAAGTATATCCCCAAAGGCATGGTTCAGGCTGTAGGCCGTGGCAATTTCTCCGGCGCCCTGTCCCATCACAACAATAAGCATTGCACAGAGAATCATAACCAGAACATTGAATTGTGCCAGCCACGAAACCATAATTCCAGTAAAACCGTTTCCTCCTGCAAGGGTCGTTGTAATGGTGTGATCAGTTCCGGAAACCAGAAGCCATCCGGCGAAACCGCAGAGAGCTCCTGAAAGTATCAGTGTACGTACAATAACTCTATCAACATTAATTCCAACATAACTTGCGGTTCTCTGACTTTCGCCTACAACGGACAACTCGTATCCGTGTTTACTGTAATTCAGATATATATGCATCAGCACTGTCACAATAAGTACGAAGCCCACCACGAGAATGTAACTGTTTGAACCAAGGTATGGCATCCATCCGGCCTTGGTGGACTGATTGATAATTCCAACATGGCCTGATCCCTTAGGTACCTCCCAGAGAATTATGAAATAAGCCACGAGCTGAATTGCAACATAGTTCATCATCAGGGTGAACAGAGTTTCATTGGTTCCCCACCTTGCCTTGAATATTGCCGGAATCATTGCCCATATACCGCCCGCTACAATGGCAGCGATCAGCATTACTATAACAAGTATCGGTGCAGGGAGTTTGTCACCCAGATAAAGCATGCATGCGGCAGTTGCCCATGCTCCCATAAGTACCTGCCCTTCACCTCCAAGATTCCAAAATTTCATCTTGAAAGCAGGTGTCAAGGCTATTGAAACTAGGAGCAGTATTGCCAGTTCCTTAAATGTTACCCATATCTTACGGCTTGTTCCGAATCCGCCCATGAACATTGTTCCATAAACATCCAGAGGATTCATGTGTACCATTGTGGTAATGATTATTCCGTCAACTATCAGGGCAACAACAATTGCCAGGACCCTGTACATATAACGGTGCTTCATGTCCAGGTCATCTCTCTTAGAAATCTTGATGAAAGGCTCTTTTTTTACTTTTATTGTATTTTCCATATCAGTCGGCCTCCTTCATCAGTGTGTCCATGTCAACCTTGAGAATTGTATCCCCGCTGTACTTGGTCATGAGAAGTCCAAGCTCTTCCTTAGTGGTGGTTCTGGCGTCAACAATTCCGCTGACTTTGCCTTCACACAGAACCAGTATGCGATCACAGAGCTCTATAAGA
>JAQVOT010000099.1 GCA_028702415.1 Eubacteriales bacterium | reverse complement strand
TCGACATGTAAAAGGCGGTGGAGGGAATGCCTCGTAACGCGTCAACCCATGCGGCGGGGATTGTGATATCAAAGCTGCCGCTGGATGAATACGTGCCCCTGTTCAGGGCAGATAAGGGTCTGTCTACCCAGTTCAACATGACTACAATTGAAGAGCTTGGACTTCTGAAGATGGACTTCCTTAGCCTGAGAAATCTAACCATTATCCGTGATGCTCTTGAAATGATAAAAGAGAATCACGGAGTGGAACTTGACTTCTCAAAGATGGAGTACGATTCACCGGAGGTTTATGAGAACATTGCAAAGGGCAATACCCAGGGGATATTCCAGCTTGAGAGCGCCGGAATGACATCATTCATGAAAAATCTGAAACCTGACTGCTTCGAGGATATCGTTGCGGGAATCGCACTTTACCGTCCGGGGCCAATGGCTTCAATTCCGACATATATCGATAACAAGAAAAACCCTGATCACGTGAGATATGTTGATGAGGCTCTGCGTCCTATACTTGGCGTAACATACGGCTGCATGGTTTACCAGGAACAGGTTATGCAGATCGTACGTGACCTTGGAGGATATTCCTATGGAAGATCCGATCTTGTTAGGCGTGCCATGTCAAAGAAAAAGATGGACGTCATGATGAAGGAGCAGGCTGTATTCAAGAAAGGCTGTATGGATAACGGAATTTCCCCTGAAGCCGCTGATGAGATATTCAATCAGATGATTTCCTTCGCCGAGTATGCCTTCAACAAATCCCATGCGGCAGCATATGCTGTACTGGCCTATGAGACGGGATATCTTAAGACCTATTACCCGGTGGAATTCATGGCAGCCCTTATGACTTCGGTTATGGGAGATTCCAAGGCAATGTCCCTGTATATCAGAAACTGCAAAGATATGGGCATTGAAGTTCTGCCGCCAGACATAAATGAAAGCGGCAAGAAGTTCACTGTTGTTTACGATGCAGACGATGTGAACCATGAAGGTGGAAAAATCAGATTCGGCCTCATGGGAATCAAAAATCTGGGAGACGGTCCTATCGATGCGATTATTGCCGCCAGGGATGAAAAGGGGAAACCTGCAGACATTTTCAGATTCATCGATAATCTTGATATCAATAAAGTTAACAAGAAGGCTGTTGAGAGTCTGATAAAGTCCGGAGCCATGGATTGTCTGGGAAAGAACAGAGCTGCTCATATGGCTGTTTATGAATCCCTTATGGATTCAGCTCAGAGCATCGCCAGAAACAATGTGGCAGGGCAGATAACACTTTTTGATATAAATGCAGAAGTTCTGGAGGAAAGCAGTGCAAACAGATTGCCCGATATCAGGAACTTCGATAACGACATTCTCCTTGCCCAGGAAAAGGAAATGCTGGGAGTTTACCTGACGGCACATCCCCTTGATGACTATGCTGATGTAATAGGTCGCAACGTTTCGGTGACATCCAGGGATCTGGCAGAAGTTCTGGCAGCTGAGGAAGAAGGTTACACAGGCAGCATAAGAGACGGAATGGAAGCTGCCATGGCAGGCATCATTACATCCAAGAAGAATCTGATCGCCAGGAACGGCAAGATGATGTCATTCGTGAATATGGAGGACATGTTCGGAACCGTTGAAGTTGTCGTGTTTCCCAATGTTTATGAGAAATGTCACCAGCTTATTGAAGAGGATACAATAATTGCAGTGAAGGGCAGGATAAACTTCAAGGAGGGTGAAATGCCTAAGCTGCTGGCGGGTAATGTTGTTTCGGTTAAAGATATCAGTGCAGCAGCTAAAGATATCAGTGCGGCAGCTAAAGATATCAACGCTTCGGTTAAAGATATCAGCGCTTCGGTTAAAGATAACAGCGCGGCAGCCCACAGGCCCGGGGAACCAATGTCAAAACAAATCCGGCGCACTGAAGAAAAAAACGGACGTCAGCCTGAAGGCTTTGTGAAAATCAGACTTCCTCAGGGAGATGGCAAACACAGTATAGAGAAACAGAATAACAGTCTGATGAAAAAAATAAGTGATGTTATGAGAAATCATCCCGGGGATTATCAAGCGATAATATACTATCCCCAGGGAGGCAGCTGCAGGACAGAAGAAAATCTCTGGGTCTACCCCGATGATGATTTTGCAGAAGCTATTATTGATATTGTGGGGGAGGGGAATTATAAATCATGAAAAAAATAGCGATATTGACCAGCGGCGGAGACGCTCCCGGAATGAATGCCGCCATAAGAGCTGCGGTGAGATGTGGTATTGACAGGGGCATGGAGGTTTATGGCATAGACAGAGGCTATGAGGGACTGCTCGATGGAGATATCAGACAGATGGACTGGCACTCGGTGGGAGACATTCTTCAGCGGGGCGGCACCATACTCAGAACAGCCAGAAGCAGCAGATTCATGGAAGACAAATGGATAGAACACGGGGCCATGATACTGGATACTTTCGGAATTGAAGGACTTGTTGTTGTTGGCGGCGACGGAAGCCTGTCCGGAGGCCTGAAACTTTCAAAGTACGGAATTCCGGTTATGGGAATTCCGGGAACAATAGATAATGATCTGGCTTACACCGAATACACCATCGGTTTTGATACAGCAGTGAACACTGTTCTGGGACTGATTTCAAACATCCGCGACACATCTTCATCACACGAGAGGACTACAATAATAGAAGTGATGGGACGTAACTGCGGTGCCCTGGCTATTCATGCGGGACTGGCAGGGGGCGCGGACGTTATTCTGGTTCCGGAGGTAAAGGTGGACACAAACGAAATCTGCAGAAAGGTACTGGAGGGACAGGCAACAGGTAAGGCTCACAGTCTTATAGTCATGGCTGAGGGTGCAGATTTTGAGCCTGAGGCACTTGCAGGCATACTGGAGAAAATGACCGGCAGGGAAGCGCGTACCGTTGTGCCCGGATATATTCAGAGAGGCGGAAGCCCAACATTGGCTGACAGAAGACTTGCATCTTTGACAGCCGCAAAGGCAGTTGAGCTGCTTTACGATGATTCAGATAGCAAGGCAATCGGTATGGACTCCGGAAAGATAATCGCAATGGATCTTGCTGATGCACTGAAGATCAAACCGGAGTTTGACATGGAACTCTACGAGCTAGCCAATGTGCTGGGCAAGGGAAAGTAATTGTGTTATAATCACAGCTGTACTTCCAGCAGGAAAGGATTACTATGTGCAGAATTATAAAAAAAATTAACAGTGAAATAAGAGCTGCTTTTCTTCTTATCGGAATCATTGCTCTGGCAATTGGTCTCAGCGAAAGAAAAGCCAAAGAAAGCATAAACAAACATGGATATCAGAGCCATGAATTCGATGATATCTGGTAAAAACGGGAGATAGACTTTTATGAGAGGATTAACTATAGCCAGCGGAGTATTAATGGTCGCAACGGGGGTGTTCTGTTTCATCAATCCGGGGCAGACTTTTTTGACCATGGCATTCGTTGTCGGCAGTGTGATGACAATCTGCGGAATAATTCACGCCTTGGCATACTTTATAGGCAGAGGTTTTCACAACAAGGGTGACAATAACGGATGGGTTCTTATTGATGCGCTTCTGACACTGCTTCTGGGGATCCTGATTCTTTTCAACCAGCTTACTGTAGATATGGCAATCCCTATGATTTTCGGAATCTGGGTGCTGGTATCAGGCCTTCTCAGACTTGAGGCGTCAACCAGAATAAACAGGCAGGTTAAACCGGGTAATTTCATGGCAGCGTCTATCACAGGAATTATTACAATAAGCGTGGGCATATTAGGCTTTATCAACCCGCTTGTAACCTATGTTTCCGTTATAATTCTACTGGGAGTATTTCTGATAATTCAGGGAGTAAACTCTATTGAGCTGGGACTCCATATGCCTCATGACAAGAAGGATGAGGTAACAAGAAAATACAGTAAACCAAATAAAGCCATAATAATAGGTGACGATATGGATGAAAGCGAGGAAATGATTCTTGCAAGGAAGAAGGCTCGGAAGGAAGAAGAGCTGGAGCAGGAATTCACCCGAATTGTGGCAAGGACCACAATAGGACTTTCAAGAGAAGAATCCGAAAAGGTTGCTGAAGAAATCAGAAAAAGGAAGGAAACTGAAGCAAAGGCAGCCCGGGAGACAAACAATGAAGTATGATGTCTGCATAATAGGAGGCGGCGCGGCAGGGCTTGCAGCGGCGGCTTCTTTTTATAAGAACCTGAATATCTGCATACTGGAAAAAAATGATAAGCTCGGTCGCAAAATTCTGGCAACAGGAGGAGGCAGATGCAATCTTTCCAATGAACAGGCGGAGGGCTATGAAAGAACAATTGAATTCTTCAAGAGACTTGGTCTTGAAGTGTGGAAAGATGAAGAGGGCAGATTTTACCCCTACAGCGGCAGGGCATCTGATGTTGTTTCAATACTTACAGATGCCATAGGAGAGAATTTTGCAATAATGACGGGATTTGAAGTGAAGGCTGTAAGCAATATCAAGTCAGATGATCCCCACCGTGGCCGCTTCATGATTTCCGGAAGTGAGACGATCTTTGCGGATAATGTTATTTTCGCCATGGGGGGAAAGGCAGCTCCCCAGTACGGGACCACCGGAGACGGTTACGGCATACTGAAGACCCTGGGACACACTATCACAAGAGTTTATCCCATACTGACGGGAGTGGAATGCAGAGGGACTGATTTTTCAGCACTGAAGGGAATAAGAGCCAGAGGGGAGGTTACTCTTCTTAAAGATGGCAGTCCCCTGGTGGAAAATACCGGAGAGATCCAGTTTACAGAGGATGGCCTTTCCGGAATATGCGTGTTCAACCTGACACCTTATATTCGGGTGGAGGAAGGTGAGAGTCCCCTTGATGCAATGGAGCATTATGAGATCTCACTGGATCTGGCCCCGGACTTTTCCCCGGAAGAGTTCAAAACTCATGGGGAAAGGGCAAAGGCCAAGGGGAAGCCTTCAGGCTACGGACTCCTTACAGGAAAACTTGCAACAGCAGTTGGAGAAAGGGTTAAGGACTGGCGAATTCAGGTCACGGGAGTAAAAGGATGGCGGGATGCCCAGGCCACCTCCGGAGGAGTGGTCCTGGATGAAATAAACATGGAAACCATGGAATCAAAGATTGTGCAGGGCTTGTACATTGCCGGAGAGATAATAAACAGACAGGGTTCATGCGGAGGATACAATCTTCAGAACGCCTGGGAGACAGGCATCAAAGCGGCAGAAGCAATAAA
>JAQVOT010000098.1 GCA_028702415.1 Eubacteriales bacterium | reverse complement strand
ATTGAATATCTGAACACGACAGATAAATCGGAAGTTCAGGAACTTTTTGCAAAGGCAAGAAAGGTGAGGGAAGAACATTCCGGGAAAAAAATCTTCATGTACGGATTTGTTTACTTCTCAACATTCTGTCGTAACGACTGTGCATTCTGTTATTTCAGGAAATCGAACAAGATAGAGAGATATAGAAAGACGCCGGAGGAGATACTGGAGATATCAAGAAGCCTGGCTGATTCCGGGGTGAATCTTCTGGACATGACAATGGGCGAGGATATGTTCTTTCATAAAGACAACTTCAGCTTGATGCTCGACCTTATAGGCCAGATCAAAAAGGAAACCGGACTGCCCATAATGATTTCTCCTGGAGTTGTCAGCATAGAAGACATTGCTGCCTTTGCAAGGGCAGGAGTTGAGTGGTACGCCCTTTATCAGGAGACACATAATCGTGAGATTTTTGAAAAGCTAAGACTTAATCAGAGCTACGATGAACGAATGAACGCGAAATTGTATGCCAAAGATTGCGGTATGCATATAGAAGAAGGACTTCTTGCAGGAGTGGGGGAAAGCAATGAAGATATTGCTGATTCCATAATCACAATGGGAGAAATCGGAGCCCATCAGGTGAGGGTGATGAGTTTCATTCCTCAGGAAGGGAGCCCCATGGAGACTGTTCAGACTCCGGACAGGGCGAAGGAACTTAAGATCATAGCTCTAATGAGAATAATGTATCCGTGGGCCCTGATCCCCGCATCTCTGGATGTGGATGGAATCAAAGGGCTTGAAGATAGAATAAATGCGGGAGCAAATCTGGTAACATCGATAATACCACCTAAATCAGGTCTGGCCGGAGTTGCCCACAGCGACATGGACGTGGATAACGGTGGAAGAACAGTTGCTGAAGCAAAGGCAATCCTTGAGAAAATGGGCCTTGAAGGCGCAACAGCAGAGGAATATAGAGAATACTTAAACAAGGCTTTGACTTGGTGATAAACAGACGGAGGAAGAAATGATCAAGTGCACAGGTGTATGTAGCAAGTGCGGCAGATGCAAGGGATCCGCAATGATGAGCGGAGCAAATGACAGAAAGACAAAAATGCTGGCTTATCCGGATGGCTTTTCGGCCGATAAGGGAAAAGGACTTGCTGCTGCTTTTGATATAGGAACAACAACCGTAGTAGGAATGCTTTGGGATTTGGAAGCGGGAGAACAGATTGCAACCGCAGCCAGAACAAATCCTCAGAATGAATTCGGATTGGATGTAATTTCTCGTATTACCTATTGTGGTAGGGAAGGCGAAAACCTGGACGTTCTGCGTGGCAGTATTACTGACTGCATAAACGAAATAACGGAAGAAATCTGCAGCAAGGCCGGAAGAAGTATTGAAGAAATACACAAGGTTTCAGTCGCCGGCAATACGACAATGTCACACCTTTTTGCCGGGTACCCGCCAATGAATCTGGCACTGGCACCATTTACACCGGCATATACAGGAGCAGTTAAGTTGAAGGCGGAAGATGCTCTTCTGAAACTCGGGAAAGATGCTGATGTTACTGTAATTCCTAATATTGCAGGCCATGTAGGTGGAGATATTACTGCTGGCATTATCGCATCGAGAGTTCTGGACATGGAAGGTCTCTCAATGTTTATAGATATAGGAACAAATGGTGAAATAGTCATAACTGACGGCAAGGATAGTTACGCATGTTCAACTGCAGCAGGCCCTGCCTTTGAGGGAGCTTGTATCAAATGCGGAATGAGAGCGGCTGAGGGTGCCATTGAAAAAATATCAATCGAAGGCGGAGACGTTAAACTGAGGACTATAGGTGAGAAGGAAGCCCAAGGAATCTGCGGCTCAGGGCTAATAGATGCTCTGGCAGAGATGCTTGACGCCAAGCTCATAGATAAGAAGGGCAGGCTGGCATCAGCTGCAGATGTTGAGAAGAAAAAGTTTGACCCGGCTCTCTGTGAGCGCTTGATCGAAACAGAAAAAGGCCGTGAATTCATCCTCACAGAAAAGGAGGACGGGGAACGGATAGTGATTTCCCAGAACGATATCAGAGAAGTGCAGCTTGCAAAGGGTGCCATTAAAGCCGGAATCCAGATAATGCTCGGGAGATACGGCAAGACCGTGAACGATCTGGACAGGGTAATCGTAGCCGGCGCTTTCGGGAACTATATAGATAAGGAAAGTGCAGTGAGAATCGGACTGCTCCCTGGCATCAATCAGGACAAGATAATTTCTGCAGGTAATACTGCAGGTGCGGGAGTCTCAATGACAGCTGTGAACAAGAAGGAAATGGAATTCGCTGAACGGATTCCGGAACTTGTGAAACATATCGAACTGGCACAGGAAGAGGACTTCCAAACGAAATATCTGATGGCTATGGCTTTCTGATTATAATGGGGTATTTGCCGGAATAATAATTATCGCAAGAACATATTTCATAGATGGGCCGCCTGTTTGGACGGCCTATTTAATTATATGGAAAACTAAATGATTTCCACCAGTATTGCAAATACAGGAATGGTAATAATCGATAACAGTGTTGTGAGCATTACAGTCTGTGTTGCCATTTTTTGTTCGCCTCTATATTGCTGGCTGAATAGTGCGGCACATGAGGCAACAGGCATTGCGAAACTGATGATAAGTGTTTTTTCCATAAGGGTAAATTCGCCTGTAAAAAATGAAACAACAATAAGAGCTACGGAAGGTGCGATTAGAAGTTTGCAGGCGGTAATTACGTAGATTTGCCAACTGCTGAGCAGCTCTTTTATAGAAAGACCTCCCAGCTGGAATCCAATAATAAACATGGAAAGGGGAGTAGTCAGATTACCAACAAATTCAATAGGGGCGCCTATGACATCAGGAAATTGAACATTTGTCAGGAAAAAAGTGAGACCGAGGATAACCCCGATAAGGCCAGGGCTAATCAGTTGGCGAACATTCAATGTAAGTTTTGTTCCTGCTGATAGTTGAATAAGAGCCATTCCTATCGTGAAAAGAAGAACATCATTTACAAGCTCGATAATTGCGGCGAAAAAAAGAGCTTCAGTTCCATAAAGGGCTTTTACCACAGGAAGGCCTATAAAGCCCGTGTTACCAAATATAAGCATAAACATTGAAAGGTACTGTTTGGTTTTGCTGAGCCTGATAAGTCGCGAAATCGGAATACTGGCTATTATCAAGACGGCAAAAATAATGCTGCAAATAAGAAAAAGGTACAGAGTTTGGTGAAAAATCTCTGTACTGAATTTTATCTGCATTGCATCTATCACAAGGCAGGGCCAGGCCATATTTACGACAATAAAATTAATTCCATCGCTTTGATCAACACTGATGAAGCTTTTTTTTCTGAAAAGAATTCCGGGTAGTATTAAAATAAAAACTTTTACTAACGATGTCAGGATAGATGATATTAGCATGTTGTTTTTCCTCAATAGTCAATATTATAGCTTACAGTTTTGAATTATAACAATATAAGCTTATTCTTGCAAAATATTTTATTTCATGTTTCAATAAAAAAAGAAGAAAAACACTGGTAAGGGTAAAACGAATGAACAAAGAGCTTCTAAAAAAATATGATAACGATTTTTATAAAATAATGTCCGAAAACTTTGGAGAGGAAATTTTCGTTACAGATGGAGAAGGTGTTGTGTTGTACCTCAACCAGATTTCTCAGAAAGATATACAGAGTTCTGCCGCGGAGGTGGTGGGCAGAAATGTTGCTGAACTGGTTGCGGAAGGAAAATTCTCACCAAGCGTTTCCCTCGAGGTAATAAAACAGAGAAAAACCGTAAGCCTTATTCAGACAATCCCGGGAAATATCAAAGTGCTTGTTACCGGGGTGCCTGTATTTAATGCGGCGAAGGATAAAATAGAGTTGATAATCTCTACTACCAAGAAGATAGATGAGATAGCCGAAATGATAGAAACCATGGAGGCTCAGAAACGTGAAATAAGCGGTTTGAAAAACATGGCATTTCAAGAGGCGGGTTTTATTGTTGGCGGCGACGATACAGATTATATTATAGAAAAGATACCGAAGATCGCACCTCTTGATGTTCCGATTCTGATAACAGGAGAAACCGGGGTTGGTAAAGGAGTTGCCGCAAAGACAATACATAAATTCAAATTTCCGGAGGGAGATAAACCATTTATTAAAATCAACTGTTCAACTATTCCTGAGACACTAATCGAGTCAGAACTGTTCGGATACGAAAAAGGCGCATTTACCGGTGCATCAGACCATGGGAAACAGGGAAAGATTGAAATGTCCAACGGTGGAACTCTCTTTCTTGACGAAATAGGAGAACTTCCTCTGACTGTGCAGGTTAAACTTCTTGACTTTATACAAGACGGAGAGTTCACAAGAATCGGAGGAACCAGCCCAATTAAGGTTACAACCAGACTTATTACAGCAACAAACAGGAATCTGAAAAAGATGTGTCAGGAGGAGACATTCAGAACGGAGCTGTACTTCAGAATCAATGTGGTAAACCTGGAGATACCTCCTCTACGTGAGAGACACTCGGATCTGGAGGCTCTGACAAAACATTTCTTGTCGAATTGCAATTCGAAATACAGAAACACCAAGAGAATAGATGCAAAGGCAATGGAAATTCTCAAGGAATACGACTGGCCGGGAAATATCAGAGAACTGGAACACGTTGTTGAAAATCTGCATATTTTCGCTGAAGGATATAATATCGGTGAGGAAGATGTCAGGGTAGCTCTTTACGGTTCCGAAAATCAATCCGGTGAAAAAGGCAATGAACCTGCAGTTATATGTAAAGGCATCATGCCTTTGAAAGAGGCAAAACATATGGTTGAGAAGCAGCTTGTAATGGAGGCATATAAACAGAGCGGAAGCACATATAAGGCGGCAGAAATACTAGGCGTTGATCAGTCTACCGTATCGAAAATAATGAAGAAGTTTACGGAAAAATAAAATTAATATGATGAAAATAATCATAATAGTAATGATTTTTTTCATCATATTTTATTTATAGAAATATACTCCAGTTCTAATAAACAGATAGGCAATAATATTTGAAGTCAGATAAAAAAACATCCTGACTTTTTTTTCGTTGAAAAAAAGGGCATTAGGGGTGAATCAATCTGAGGATAGAACGAAAAATAAATAATATGGCACGTTTATTGCTCTATAGTCCTTACGATGTTAACAACATTAATAAAGAAAAGGAGCGAATTATGACAAGAGAAGAATTAATGCAGAA
>JAQVOT010000097.1 GCA_028702415.1 Eubacteriales bacterium | reverse complement strand
TGCGGCAAATGGCATGAGTGATGACCAGCTCAGAATGATCTATGCCGCAGGGCTGCGTCATGATATAGGTAAAATCAGCGTACCTGAGAATATACTCCAGAAAGACGGAAAACTGAGCGAGGACGAATACGAGAGCATCAAGAATCACGTCAACAGTTGCATCGATATGATGCGTCACATGCCTTCAATGGACTATCTTATTCCTGCAGCGGTTGCACATCACGAGAGATGGGACGGCAAAGGCTATCCTAGAGGCACAGCCGGCGAACATATTCCTGTTGCTGCAAGATGCCTGGCAATAGCTGATTCCTTCGATGCCATGATAACTGACAGACCATACAGGAAGGGACTGTCTGTAGAATATGCTGTGAATCAGATACTATCCGGGGCAGGAACCCAGTTTGATTCCGAACTGGCCCAGCTATTTGTCAATCTGGTTAATAATATGGAAATTGTGGTCAGCAAAGACAGTGGCTAACGAGACTAATATGTCATGAGAATTATTAAATACATACTATCATTAATAATGGCCCTTGTTCTTATCACGGCAGGGGGAGCAGCAATGGGCTCCTACGCGGTAACGGAAGCGGTTTCCGAGGAGGCCATCCATGAAGCGGTTGTTGAAACCGGTGCGGTGGATGAGCTGACAGACAGAATCCTAGCCCAGAGCACAGTTAACTTGGGCGGGCACTACGGTCAGACCATGAAGGAGATTCTCCAGTCAGAAGCAGTGACGGGATTCTTCACGTCCTACGTGGCGGGCTGTCTCCAGAACCAGGTCAGAGGGGAGAAGGCCACCGCAGGCTCCGGGTACTACAACGAGATAGGATCCGAAGAGCTTTATATGGCCTTCAGCAGAGGAACGGATGAGTGCATAGCCAAAGGCAGCATCACCATGAGCCAGGGAGAGAGGCAGATTTTCGACGCAGCCCTGAATATAGCAATGCCCGTGCTTTCAGGTGGAATAAATTATGTAATTACTCAGATGAATATTACATCGTTTGTAGACGATGAAGCCTCTCGATACATAGAGCGTGCGCAGCTGATGACATCTGATGTTTTCAGGTATGGATCAATTATAATTGCGGCACTGGCCTGTCTGAGTCTCCTTCTGCTAAGACACAGCAGGAGAAGCGGCTTACTGTGGTGTGGCATATGCGTGCTGTTGATAGCGGGGCTGTTCTTAGTTATTTCAACGATGCTTGGTGGTACCGCAGAATCCAGCGGCGGCCAGATTGCACTGTCTACAAGGATGCTTTACATGATGGCATCCTACGGATTGAAGCAGGTGGCTGTTATCGCCGGCATAGTAGGGGCGGCCTGTCTGCCGGCATGGTTGCTGGCGAAACTGGTACTGCGATAAAGTGTTACGGAATGAGTTCTGGGTGAGTTCTGGGGAGTTCTGGGGACGTTTCCCAATGAGTTCTGGGGACGTTTCCCAAAACTCATTTTTTTTATCAGTCATATTGTTTCAAATTGCCGTGATGAGTTTTGGGAAACGTCCCCAGAACTCATTTTTGTGTTATAATGGGCAAAGCAAAATATAAAATGAAAGGTGGAGGAGTAAGATGTATCCGAAATTAATTATTGACATGAAGAAGCTGGAGTCAAATATCGATGCCTGCGCTAAGATTACCAGAGATGATGGCGGTTGCAGCATGATGATTGTAACTAAATGTCTGTGTGCAGACAGGGTGGTATGCGAGATGATTGCTAAGCACCCGAAAGTGGATTTTCTGGCGGATTCCAGAGTTGAAAATATCAAAAAGTATTCAGATCTGATGGCACCTTACGGGAAGCAAAGCGTGCTTTTGCGTTTGCCAATGATGTGCGAAATCGAAGATCTCGTGAAACACGTTGATATTTCACAGAATTCCGAAATGGCAACTATAAGGGCAATAGCTGAGGAAGCAAAAAAGCAGGGGAAGACCCACAGGATTATTCTCATGGTGGATCTGGGAGACCTAAGAGAGGGAATGTTCTATCAGGATGAGATCAAAATACTTGAAGCGGCTGCAGAAATCGAAGCCATGGATGGAGTTGAACTATATGGAATGGGAACCAACCTGACCTGCTACGGAGCGATAATTCCGAAGAACGACAACCTGTCGATTCTTTGCGATATTGCAGGCAAGGTGGAAGCGAAGATCGGACGGAAACTGGAACTGATTTCCGGAGGAAACTCCAGTTCAATCTATCTGATCTGGAAGAATGACATGCCGGAGAAGATAAGCAACCTTCGTCTGGGAGAAAGTTTCCTGCTCGGAAACGATACCGCCTATGGTGAAACCGATCCGGGCACCTGCCACGATGCAGTCCTGGTGGAAGCTCAGATTATTGAGCTGAAAGATAAGCCATCACTTCCAATCGGTGAGGTTGGGAAGGATGCTTTCGGAAATGTTCCCGAATACGAGGACCGTGGCATTATCAGTAGAGCAATCCTGGGCATAGGAAAACAGGATACCGAGGTTGACGGAATGATTCCGCTGGATGAACGTATAGAGGTTCTCGGCGGCAGTTCAGACCACATGATTCTCGATATGACAAAGTGTAAAGGTGACTATAAGGTTGGCGACACAGTTAAGTTCCGGCTGGAGTACGGTGCACTGCTGAAGGCATCAACCAGCGCATATGTAGAAAAAGAATATATCTAAACGAGGGGGCAAAAATGCTTGAGAAATTTAACAATATGAAAAAGTTAGGATGCAACGGAGACTGCGGAAGCTGCGGATCAGAGCCTGATTCATGCGGGGAAGAACCAACACCGGAAACATGCTCCCATGACTGTGGAACCTGCCCGAGCGGCGGAAGCTGCGGAGAATTTGATCCCAAGTCACTACTTGCGGATCCGAATCCAAACAGCGACATCAAGAAGGTAATCGCAGTTGTAAGCGGCAAGGGAGGCGTAGGCAAATCACTGGTTACTTCGCTGATGGCAACAACCATGCAACGTCGCGGTCATCAGGCGGCCATCCTGGACGCAGACGTTACAGGCCCGTCAATTCCTAAGGCTTTCGGAATTACTGCAAAAGCAGAAGCCGACGAGGCAGGAATTATTCCGATTCCTACAAGGACAGGCATCAAAACCATGTCAGTGAACAACCTGCTTGAAAACGACACCGACCCTGTTCTCTGGAGAGGACCGATTATTGCAGGTGTTGTTAAACAGTTCTGGACAGATGTATGCTGGGGCAGTGTTGATTATCTTTTCGTTGATATGCCTCCGGGAACAGGAGACGTTCCGCTGACAGTATTCCAGTCACTTCCTATCGACGGTATCATCGTGGTAACGTCACCTCAGGACCTGGTATCAATGGTAGTCGCAAAGGCAATCAGAATGGCAGAAATGATGGATGTACCTGTCCTGGGTCTGATAGAGAACTATTCATATTTCAAGTGTCCGGACTGCGGCGCTGAAACACCTGTGTTCGGCATAAGCAAGGTTGACGCAGTTGCAGAAGAATTCGGCATAGATGTTCTGGCAAAGCTACCTATCGACCCTAAGCTTGCAGCAGCATGCGACAGAGGAATGATAGAACTGTTTGAGGGAGATTGGCTTGAGGCCGCAGCCGAAAAATTAGAAGACTGATGAAAAAATTTTCTAAAACCGGATTAATACTGGTAGGCAGCATGCTGGTTTGTCTGATTCTGTTCCTGGCCGTGGGAATGCCAAGCGGTTTTCTCAGTGGGGGCGGACAGACGGGAGATCTGGATGATAAAGACACGCCTAAAATACAAGATGTTCTAAAGGGGGACACGCCCCTGCTTATCTTTGATAAAAGCGAAGGAGCGAAAGCTCTGATGAATGCCTATGATAATGGCAAAATTATAAGGGTTAATCTTCTTTACGATCAGGGTGGTGGAAACCCGGAAATAGTATCCGAAGATGCCGACGTGATTCGCCAGGCATACAAGGCCACGAAGAACATAACCGTCCAAGGTAAGTCTAATGAGTCTGTTACAGACTCCTACCACCACGTATATTTTACCTTGGAAGACGGGTACGAAATCGGTTATTATTTCGAAGGTGAAGGCATTCTGGTCTATACTGAAGAAAAAGGCCATAAAGCCAGATACAGCATAGCAGGATCAAGAGCTTTGTGGGAACTTTACAGAGAACTTTCGCAGAGCGAGTAATCGGTAGTCAGATGACAATTCTCTTGATACGTCAGATGACGAGCCTCTTGGTAAGTCAGATGGCAAATCTCCTGTCATGCTGTCAAATTTAAAGGAGAAACGAAATGAGTTTCACAGAATTTGGGAAGGAACTTAAACTTCAGAATAGGGTGATGGGAATCACCCGTGTATATCTTAAGGAGGAGGAACCCCGTCACACCTTTGGCTGCATATACAGACTATGGGACAGAGTACTGGAGGACCGTGAGACAATCGTAACAGGTATTGGCTACTGCGGATGCAAAGGCTTTGAATCCAATTCCGGACTGAAGGATAGTTTACCTGTGATTCCGGGTGGCTTCGGGCTGTTTCTCACAAAGGGCTCCAAGGCCCAGTGGACTCCTGACGGGGAGAGGTTCAAGTGCTGCGAGGAATGCGCCTATGGCCTCTGGGAGGGCCTGCCAAAAGGCGTGATGGATGACGGTAAAGGCGGAAGATTCGATGGCATCAAATTCGAACCGTATTATGAAGGGCTTGAGTGCGATGTTGCAGTCTGCTTTTGCAATCCTGATCAGCTGTCTGCAGTAATCGTGCTGCATGGCTACGATAAGCCGGAGTTTGACAGAGTCATTGCCACAACGGCTGCGGGATGCGCTTCAATGACCAGGATCCCCTTCGGGGAACTTAGCCGGGAAAAACCACGGGCTGTTATAACAGGCAGTGACCTGGCACAGAGAAAATTCCGCGATGAAAACGAGATTTCAATTGCTATTCCAGGGACGGACTTCACGTATATGATGAGCGTAACAGAAGAGTGCTTCTTTCATGCACCGGTATGGAAACCGATCCGTAACCGCCTGCGCCCGGAGGAGCAGCTGCAGGACGCCTGCTTCACCCCGCTGGGCACGGTGGAATAGACGCAACGAATGAGTTTTTGTGAGTTTTGGGACACGTCCCCAAAACTCACGAGAAAATGAGTTTTGGGGACGTGTCCCAAAACTCACCAAACCTCAGCCAAAAACTCACCGCAAACTCAACTTAAACTCATTTGAAGGGAGAAGGATATGAACAGAAGTCCACTGGATAAGGACGAAAGACGCGAGACGAACAAGGCTCGGGCC
>JAQVOT010000096.1 GCA_028702415.1 Eubacteriales bacterium | reverse complement strand
ACATATACAATTATCCCCGTTTTGGCTGATACGGTAATATGGGGTATATATATGTGTGTAATATTTAAAATTTAGTTCTGATGTGTTATTTTTATCCATCAAACTTGCCAAGTATCTTTCGTAATAATTTTAATTCTTCCCGAAGATTACAAAAGCGGTTTTCCAGTCTTGTGGGACCTTGAGAAATTCTATAATCAATATTATCAAAATATTTTTCAGGGCATAATATCAGCCTGCAAGTATCCAGAAGAAATTCATCGGTGGGTTTTGGGACTTTTTTATACCAGATAATTAATTCCTGCATTTCACCGTCCCATTGTTGAAAGGAGTGGAGATTGACGGGCGGTTGCAGTATGTGCAGTTTATCCGGTAATAGACTTTTGTCACTTTTGTCAGGGGTTTTTGCATGTTTTAATTTTGAATTTATTCCAGAAGGAGTAACAAGACCTTCTTTATTTATGCATTCCACAGGTGGGGGGGAACCAATCCCCTGTGGAATAGTCGCATCAGTATCAATATTTACTATATATTCTTTATTGTGTTTCATTATTCCTAAATATTTATTCATCAAATTCATTTTTGCATTCCTCAAATATCACTGACAAAAGTGACAAAAATCATCACAACAATGTGTTCTGTTATTTTTAGTGAGTTGCCTCCTGACTAATCAAAAATTTTGGATTCACCTCATAAAACGTGGCTTCCGGTCTGCCAAATCCCCTGTATTTTTCTTTGGTCTTCGGACATATGAAGGCCCTCTCACAGAGCAAATTCAGCCCTTGTTGAACTTCCCCCATTGTCTGAAGATTCGTATGTCTCATTACATCCCTGCCTTTAAGGGATTCAGGTTTCTCACGTTTAATGTATTCTAATATAGTTTTAGCTATTTTAATGTTTTCAGGTTCATTCATTATCCTGAAGATGGCTATTGCGTGTTCCATGAAATAAATTCCTATTGCACATGCAGCGCCGATAATATCAGTGGAAATGGGGTGATCGCCAATGTCAGAGCCATATTTTGAGAAATGAAATTGTCCGGCTATCCGTGCAACTGTTCCCGGCAATTTATTCCCCCAATCTTTAAGGTGGTAAAGTTTCCCACCTGGAGCCATTTCCCTGTCGATATCATTGTAAAACTCATTCCACACCGCCTGTGCTTCTTGTGACAGACTAACGATGACTGTTTCCGTGAACTGAATACCCATTAAATCTGTGATATGCTTATTATACCGGTTGATAATTTCGTCATCGGCCCTTTTCTCCATTCGTGGCCTGTTTCCGGCCCGCGGCTTGCATTTGGCATAAAGGAATCGTGCCAATAATCCCCTCCCGCGAAATCGTTTGTGTCTTCCAATTTCTTCAATGACAGCAGGTTGAATTCCCAAACATATGGTTAGGCATGGATTTCGTAATACAATTGATTCACGTCCTATCCTATGGATGGACACTGGTTCATGGGAATATGCTTGTAAGTAGAGGTCGATATTTCCCTGGCCTTCTGAATAACGGCCAGCCAGAATGTCAAAAATGCCACCCTCGGCACTGAGTACACTCATTTGCTCGTTGTTCTCGGCCATGAGTACGGCCAGTTTCTCAGTCGTAACGTCGTTGCAAGTATATAGCGGTAATGCGGGTTCCGGATTTATCATCAATTCATTAGACAGTTCTTCCGCCTCCCGCATTGCGTCTCGTGCCTTGGCTTTATCCTTGCTTTTTGCCGCATTCGACTGCAAATATTTTATTCTATTCTCCTTAACGGTCCGCTGTGTTTTTTCATTGTAGATGGACTCTTTAACCTCCTCTTGTTTTAGAATTTCATAATCGTAAAGAGGTCGAAGCATAATGTTGGCGGTCGGCGTTTTTCTTTCACCACTATCAAGGATCCCAGCCGAATAAAGGTTTGAATGTTCACAGTGTGTTATTAAATCGATTTCATATTTTCGCTGTGCAGTTGTTGAGAGGGCACCAAGAAGCATTGTGGCGGGAAATCCAGGGTCGATTTGCATAACATTTGAAACCTCAATAACCATCTCCCTACATACATCATCAAGAATTGCTTCAACAGGGAATTCAGGCAGCTTATCATCGTTATCAAATGGTATTGGTTCAGGCAGGTTATCACTTGATACTTCTGATTGATTCTCTCCAAATTCCTGTGTTCCGTAAAATGATTTACAACCCTGTAAGGCTTTCTCAATAGTTCCCTGGCCGTAAGTCTGCCCATTACCATGGTGCTTTATGTCCCACTTATTACGGAATAGCCCAGACTCACGGAATGCTGCATCAATCGCCGTCGCATCGCCGTCTAACCAAAATGCCAAGTGGGAACACAGTGCGAGGTCAGCTTCGCTCTGTGATGGATAGGCAGATTGGTCGCCGTAATATAATTTTCTTATCTCCTCACCATTTTTGCTCTGGAAGGTTTTTTCTAACCGTTCTTTCCAATCCACATTTGATTGGATCTGCTGATTGCTTGTTTTCTGTTCGCATGAATTTTCGGAAGTTCCGAAGACGTCCTGAAAGAAAGCATCAAGTTCTGCCTGCCGATGTTCAATGGTCAGCGGGAATCCTTCTAGAGCGTGGCCCGTAACAGTGACATAGCGACCAGACTGATATGCTTCAATAGGCCCTTTGCGCTTACCGTCTACAGGGAGAGTGCCTTTCAGAAATACCCTGATCCCCTTTCCAGAAGGACTTACCTCCGCATAGCTGTTTATGCGCCGGATGTGTTCGGCGATTTCAGGCAAAACCATATTTAAACCACTAGCGATTTCCTTCTTAAATTCATCATCGAGCCCGTCGAATGCAGGGCATCGGCAGTTATCAAAATCAAGTCCAACATAGGGATCATCCTTCGTGAGAACAAACCCCATTCCATCAAACCGTGGTGCCGCCTCTGCAACCTCAGAGAAAGTGTTCCATGTAGAGGAATCATCAGTCTTCGCCAGCCGCCCATCAGGTTGATACGGGGGCTTTGTAGGCTTGCCGCCATCCTTCCGGGGAACTAATCGCCAGTTCACCCATTGGGCATTTATTTTGAGTTCGTCTGGAATCATAGAGAAGATAGGGGATAGTATCATGGCTACTCACCCCCAACGATTAGCTGCCTGATGTCGGAAGCTCTCCATACGGTTACCCTCTCAGACAATTTCATTGGTTGCGGATAACGTTTTTCCTTAACACCTTGCCACCAGTGAGAACGGCTCACCGGGATAAATTTTAAAACCTGTGAAACCCTTAGTAGTCCTTCACTTGGCAAATTCGGCATCTCTGTATTTCGGAGTGTTTTCATGTTCTACTGCCTCCCATATTGTCGTTTGAAGGCAGCTTACTTTTGTCACTTAAATGACAGTCAAGGGACAAAATCACAAAAAAAATGCCGGGTTTCCCCGGCGAATATCTTTAATGATTATATAATTAAGCTATCGTCACGCCATGTCACGGTAACCGTGACACCGTGACAATTTTATCCCTTCTTTACTTTTTCTTATTTTTTCTCTCCGCATCAATTAATTTCTTTCCCTTTTTGCACAGTCGTTCGCCACGTTTTTTTAAAGCATCGTATTGTTGTGGATTAAGACCTTCATTATGAAGAAGCCGCGCAATTTCCCCGTATGATAAATTATATTTATTTTGCAGTTCAATGGCAATTATTGCTTTTGATATTTTATTGGCAAGGCAATTATCAATGTATTCCTTAACATCTTCCCGCTTTGTTTTTTTATATGTGCCTTGTTCATCTAGTTGATCTTCCTTGCAGGGCTTTAGCAATTCGGTAGAGGCAATTGCCTTTTGTTGATGTACGCCTTTTAAGTATTTCTTGTTATTCAATTTAAACGATTCAACAGAGGACTTTAAATATAACCAGTTGGGTAATCTGCGTTTTAATTCATCAGGGCTACCAATAAGTAGTTTAAACCATGAAGGGTGTTGTCCTGCATAAGGTGCTAAGTATCCTTCTTTGGCTAAAAAACACAATTTTTGTTCATCAAGAGACAAATAATTCATCACCTCGATTCCATTCATCGTTATGGGAATTTCGTTTTTCTTATCATCTTGAATTGAAGTCATTAGCGCCTCCTGATGCGCTCCTGATGATTAAGTCGGGGAAGCCGGTCAGGATACCGGCTTGTCGGGTGGCCTCCCTATCCCCGAAATTTCATTATTAGGACTCTACTCCCTTTTTGAATGGTATCACTTTTGCCCCTGCTTTTAATCCATCTAGATAGTCAGCCCATGTTTGCATCATTTTCCTTCGCTCGTTAAGGTGTGCTGTTCGATTATAAGCACGACCATTCGGGTCCCTGACGGCATGGGCAAGTTGATGTTCGATAAAATCCGGCCGGATTTGTAATACTTCATCAAGTATGGTTCGTGCCATTGCCCGAAAACCATGCCCAGACATCTCATCTTTTTCGTATCCCATACGCCGTAGTGCTGCTAAAATAGCATTGTCAGACAAAGCCCGATCAAAGGAACGGCCAGAAGGAAATACATACCGACTCGTTCCTGTCAGCCCTTGGAGCTCTTTCAATATTTTTATAGCCTGATCGGACAAAGGAACAAGGTGTGGCTCCTTCATTTTCATCTTACCAGCGGGGAGATTCCATTGAGCATTTTCAAAATCAAGTTCAGTCCATTCCATATGGCGTAATTCACCAGGACGGACAAAAACCAAAGGTGCTATCTTTAGGGCACACTTGACAACGAAGCTTCCGGAATAATCGTCAATAGATCTCAGTAATTTTGCCACTTCCAACGGTTCAGTAATGGCGGCTCTATGCTTTTCCTGTGGTTGCGGCAGTGCACCTTTTAAATCAACAGATATGTCGCGTTCAGCTCGTCCGGTTGCCACTGCGTAACGAAATACCTGTCCACCAATAGTTCTTATTCGGTGTGCTGTTTCTAGCGCACCACGAAACTCGACTCTTCTCATTGCCGCCAATAATTCAGGGGCTTTTATCTCCGCGATCGGACGTTTGCCAATCCACGGGAATAGGTCTCGCTCCATGCGATCCATAATGGTAGCGGCATGCCCTTCACTCCAAGTCGATTTGAAGCGATAATGCCATTCCCGTGCTATGACTTCAAAAGTTTCTGTTTCCTGGATACTGGACTGTTTTTGAGCTTTACGAACAGCACCAGGATCTATTTTGTTGGCTAAGTGCCTTCGAGCTTCATCTCGTCTTTGACGGGCATCAAGCAGGGTGATTTCCGGGTATGATCCAAGAGCAAGCAATTTTTCT
>JAQVOT010000095.1 GCA_028702415.1 Eubacteriales bacterium | reverse complement strand
AGTGATACAGTTGATAAGGGACTGATCGTTTCACAGGATCCGGAAGCCGGTCAGATAATCAAACCGGAAGCACCATAACTGTTAATGTGAGCAAGGGCCTGGGAGACGGAAGCGTACCTGACCTTACGGGAAAGATGAAGGATGACCTGTACGACTACCTTGAGGCGGCAGGATTCAAGCTGGGGGAGATTACTACGGAAGCCAGCGAAAAACCTGAAGGTACGGTTTTGTCCCAGAATCCTAAGGCAGGGGAAGAAGTGGAGAAGGGAACAGCCATAGATGTTGTTGTCAGCGATGGGTCAATGGCCAAGGGTCAAGTACCTTACATGATAGGCAAGTCACTTGCCGAAGCCCAGTCAGCGCTTGCCGTAGCGAAACTGAACTGCGGAACCATCAGCTATGAATTCAGTTCAACATACGCGGAGGGTGAAGTGATGTGGCAGCAGTATGATGCCGGTGCAGCGTTGGAGAAGGGAACATATGTTAAGCTCAGAGTCAGCAAGGGAACTAAGCCTACAGAGGCTCCTACTACAAAAGCTACTACGACAGCAGCGCCTGAAGAGTAAGTTGCCGAAAGGAAACAGGATTACCATTTGAGAGGTACAATCATTAAAGGAATCGCCGGATTTTATTTTGTGAAATCCGGTGAAACTGTATATAGATGCAAGGCGAGAGGCATCTTTAAAGAGCGTGGAATCAAACCGGCAGTGGGGGATCAGGCGGATATTGAAGTAATCCAGGGCAATGATGACAGCCTGATAACGGAAATCCTGCCAAGAAAAAACGATTTCATACGCCCTTTTGTCGCCAATGTGGATTGCTTTATTATAGTAACTGCAGTGGCGAGACCCGCACCGGTTCTTCAGACTCTGGACAGATTTCTTGTTATGGCTGAGAAGGCAGACACGGACATAGTCCTTTGCATTAACAAGTGTGATCTGGCAGATCCGGAGGGGAAAGGCGTAGCCCGAAAGGCAGCGGGTACCCTGAAAATGCTTAAGGAAATCTACGGAAAACTTTATCCGGTGGTTTGTATGCAGCCTGACAATGTTGAAGAGATGAATACCCTCAAGGAGCTTATCCGAGGCAAACATGCGGCATTGGCAGGAGCATCAGGTGTGGGTAAGTCAACAATACTAAATAGTCTGATTCCACAGGCAATGATGGAAACCGGCAGCATAAGTGAGAAATCTCAGAGAGGCAGACATACCACAAGACACACCGAACTGTTCGCAGTGGATGATATAGGAACAATGATCTTTGATACTCCGGGATTCACATCATTTGAAATACTGGATGCGGATCAGGAGGAACTGCAGTTTCTGTATCCGGAAATCGGCAGATTCGCAGGCAGCTGCAAATACGACAACTGCAGGCACCTGGAGGAACCCGAATGTGCTGTGAAGGCGGCGCTTTCACGGGGAGAAATAAGCGAAAGCAGATATGAGTCCTATAGAGCCCAGATGGAGGAACTAAGAAAATGAGAAAACTGGCACCATCAATTTTATCAGCAGATTTCGGGAAGCTGGCTGAGGATGTGGCGGCAATTGAAAAAGGCGGCGCAGATCTTATTCACGTGGATGTAATGGACGGACATTTCGTTCCGAACATTTCATTCGGGGCACCGGTAATGAAATGCCTCACAGGCAGGACGGGACTGCCTTTTGATGTACATCTGATGATAGAAAATCCCGACAGCTATATTGAGGATTTTATGACGCCTCAGACCGAATACATCACCATTCATGAAGAAGCGGCTACTCATCTAAACAGGAGCATCCAGCATATCCGATCTCTGGGTGTCAAGGCAGGAGTTTCAATCAATCCTGCAACACCCCTTTACACCCTCGACTACATTCTGGAAGATGTTGACATGGTCCTTCTCATGTCGGTTAATCCGGGATTCGGAGGACAGAAATTTATCCCGTCCGTGCTGGAAAAAGTCAGGAAGCTTGCCGAAATCAGAAAAACCGGCGGGTTCAATTTCGAGATTGAACTTGACGGTGGAGCCACATTGGACAATGTTAAGGAAATCATGGATGCAGGAGTTGATATTCTGGTGGCGGGGTCGGCGATATTCAAAACAGAAGACATTACCGGTACAACAATGAAATTCAAGGAAATTATAGGGAGATAAAGATGAAGATTATTCTTGACGGCATGGGCGGCGACAATGCTCCTGCAGAAATAGTAAAGGGAGCGGTTCAGGCCGTAGCCGAAATCAGTGACGAGATTATCATCGTAGGGGAACTCGGTGCAATTCTGGAAGAACTGGAGAATAACGGATACCAGGGAGAGCAGATCAGCGTCAAGGCAGCTTCAGAGCTTATAACCATGGAGGATAGCCCCGTTAAGGCTATCAGAACAAAGACAGATTCCTCACTTGTGGTTGCATTTAACATGCTCAAGGACGGGGAGGGAGACATGCTGGTTTCAGCAGGGAATACCGGGGCAATTATGGTAGGAGCCAGACTTATTCTGGGAAGAATCAGAGGAATAGACAGACCTGCCCTTGCCAGCATTTTTCCGAACATGAACGGCGATGAACCTAACCTGCTGGTGGATGCAGGTGCAAGTTCAGAGTCCAAGGCAATAAATCTTCTTGAATACGCGCTTATGGGAAGCACCTATGTTGAGAAGGTATGGGGAAGAGATAATCCAAGAGTGGGACTTGTTAATCTGGGAACTGAAGAGAGCAAGGGAACCAGTGTAACAAAAGATGCCTATCAGATGATCTTAAATTCCCACATGAATTTCGTGGGGAATGTTGAAGGGAGAGATCTGCCAAAGGGAGTATGCGATGTAATTGTATGCGACGGATTCACGGGAAATGTTATCCTGAAGTTAACAGAAGGTCTTGCAATGAGCATATTCAAACTGATAAAAGAGACATTTAGATCCGGTCTCAAGAACATGATCGGAGGAGCTTTTGCAAAATCGGGGCTCACAAAACTCAAGGAGGAGTTCGACTATGAGGAATACGGCGGAGCGCCTGTTCTGGGAGTAAACGGGCCTGTTATCAAGATGCATGGCTCTTCCAATGCAAAGGCAGTGAAGAGTGCAATATTGAGAGGTCTTCCATATGCCAGAGAAAATGTTGTAGATATCATAAGGCAGGAAATGTTGCAGATTGACGAATACATCGAGGAAGAGGAAGACTGATTTTCATGGAGGAATTTCAGAAAAAAATAGGATATAGATTCAACAATGAGAAACTGCTGGAAACCGCTTTGACTCACAGTTCCTACTCAAAAGAAAAGGGACATGAAATGGAATTCAACGAAAGGCTTGAGTTTCTGGGAGATGCATTCTTTGATGCGGTAATCGGAGAAGAACTGTTCAGAGCTTTTCCCGAAAAGGGAGAGGGTTTTCTGTCCAGAACCAGAGCCTCACTTGTATGTGAGGATTCCCTTGTGAAAGTAGCCAGAGATGTCAAAGTGGGCAGGCTGATTTTGCTTGGCCATGGAGAGGATAAAAGTGGCGGTAGAGAGAAGAATTCAATTCTGGCAGATTCCATGGAAGCCGTAATGGGTGCAGTATTTCTGGACGGGGGATACGAGGCAGTACGAGCTGTGGTACTGAAACTTTTCTCGGAACTTATTGAAGAGGCCAGATCAGGCAGAGCCATAGTGAAGGATTATAAGACCAGACTTCAGGAACTACTCCAGGCGGATGGAGGGACTCTGGAAACAATGAAATATGTGGATGTGGGTGCTGAAGGTCCCGACCATGATAAAATATTTACAGTCAGGCTTGAGATAGAAGGAGAGCCTGTATCAGAGGGAAAGGGAAAGAGCAAGAAACAGGCTCAGCAGGCAGCTGCTGAGGCAGTCCTCAAGAGGAGGGGAAATGCTTTTTAAGAAAATAGAAATGCAAGGGTTCAAGTCATTTGCTGAACCGATTACAATTGAATTTAACGAAGGGCTTACAAGTATCGTAGGACCTAACGGCAGTGGAAAGAGTAACATATCCGACGCTATCAGATGGGTACTGGGAGAGCAGAGCCCTAAGATGCTTCGTGGTGGCAAGATGGAGGAAATAATTTTTAACGGAACCGCCACCAGAAAATCAAGAGGCATGGCAGAGGTCACTCTGGTAATCGACAACAGTGATGAGAGCCTTCCCATAGATTACAAGGAAGTTGCCATCAGCAGAAGAATGTACAGATCCGGAGAAAGCGAATATCACATAAACGGCAATCAGTGTCGTCTTCGGGATATCCGTGAATTGATAATGGATACCGGTATCGGTGTAGACGGATATTCTCTGATTGGACAGGGAAAAATTTCGGATATAATAAGCAACAAGACAGAATCGAGAAGAGAGATATTTGAAGAGGCTGCAGGTATTGTTGCCTACAGAACAAAGAAGGCCGAGGCGGAGAGAAAGCTGAGTTCCACAACTCAGAACATGGACAGAGTGCAGGACATCATCGGTGAAATCGAGAGACGTATCGATGGACTGAGGGAAGACAGCGTCAAAGCTAAGGAATTCCTTGAACTCAGGGAGCAGCACAGGAAGCTTGAAATAAATATCATTCTCAAGAATATTGAGAGCCTCGAAAACAAGCAGTCCTATGCCGAAGAGGATCTCAGGAACCTGGTACACAATCTGGATAAGCTGAAGGCAGAGAAGGAAGAGCTGGACAAGGATATCGCCCAGGCAAACAGCAAGCATGAAGCGCTGGAAATCATTTCCGTGGAGGCCAGAGAAGAACTAATTACAGCCATTGACGAACTGAATGTGGTTGTAAACAAGGGGGAAGTGGACAGGGAAAGACTCGCGGCAATTCAGGGAAATGTTACAAGACTCGCTGAGGAAATACAAGTCCTTGAAGAGAAAAAGGAAAGGGAACAGGCTAACGCTGAGAGCTTTCTGCAGCAGAAGAAACAGATGGATACCCAGGCGGAAGAGGCTCGAAAAGCGCTGCAGGAAAAGCTCGCAGAATATAATGAACTCACCGATTCTATGGACGCCATTTCTGAAGAGGCTGAGGCATGCAAAAACGGGATTTTTCGTTTATCTTCTGAAATCAGTGCGGGCAGGTCGGAAATCTCCAGCATGCAAATGCTTCAAGAGACTATGGTCAGGAGACAGCAGGAACTCAGCTCTGAAAAAGAATCAGGGGAATACATCAATAAGGAAACCCTTGATGAGCTTAACCTCGCCAAGAGAGAAAGACAACAGATTGCAGAGGATATAGATTCCAAAAAGCAGTTGGCTGCTGAAACCAGGGTTCAGTTTGAAAAGGACCAGGCAGAAGAAAGAACTCTGGGG
>JAQVOT010000094.1 GCA_028702415.1 Eubacteriales bacterium | reverse complement strand
GAGGTATTCCACTTCCTGAAGGGTTTCATCAAGCTGCAGTTTTTTTTCTTTTATTGCGGTTTTGTACTTGCCAAATTTCTTGAAATAGTTCTGGGCATTCTTTGATGATGAATATTTTGGATCAAGGGGTATATCCACCTGACTGTTATCGTAGTAGCTGGTTACAGTTACATTGGTATCACCGGCCTTAATGAGATGCAGATTGGCGGTTAAAAGTTCTCCGTACAATCTGTATTTATCCGCATTCTCTGCCTTTCTCAAGTCTTCGTTTAATCTCTGAATCTTAAGTTTCAGTTTGTCAAGCTGAGCATTGACTACCCTTCTGAGATCATTTGATTTCTGCTTAATCGTGTTGGATGATTCCCGGTTGACAAAGAAAAATTCGGCCGCCTGACTTAGTGTGTCGAAATTAAATATTTTGTAGCTCTCATCATCTTCATATACCGAAAGGGGAACTACGTGAAAGTCCGCAGGCTTACCGTTCTTGACATATACGATGGGACTTATTTTGTGCCGGTTTATCGATCGGTTCAGGAAGTAAAACCAGTCATATATCTGCCGGAAATTAAAGCTGCCGTCAATATGGTCCTGACTGCCCGATACTGCAGATTGGGCCACGGCGGGAGAAATACCCTGAATGCCATCCAGAAGGCTGCGTTCAGGTTGAAGCTGCCCTGATGTAAGTTCTGCGATCAGCTCTTCGCTAACTTCTCCGAAAGGCACTTTGTTCTGAGGGGGAGGGTACTCGTACATTTTACCAGGCAAAATCTGACGCGCCCGGTTAACATCTATGCCCACATGTTTAATGCTATCGATGATCTTGCCTGTGCCCATGTCAACAAGCAGCACGTTTGAGTGCTTACCCATTATCTCTATTATCAATTTGCGATTGATATTGAATCCCAGTTCGTCTACGGTTTCCAGCAGAATTTCCATGATTCGGTCGTTTTCATGCTGAATAATATCCGTAATTCTGGCTGCCCCAAGATGCTTTCTCAGAACCATGCAGAACAACGGCGGAGTCCGGGGGTTTTCTGGTGAGCTGTCCGTCAGGTACACTGCAGAGTGATTGCCACTGGCTGAGATAAATAATTTTTTTTTGCCTTCCCGGGTATGAATCTGAAGTATGAGCTGTTCAGGCTGGGGCTGATAGATTTTCTCGATTTTGCCCTGTATTAAATTGTCTTTGAGCTCTTCAACCATTGCTCTGGTTACTATGCCGTCATATGACATTTTTTGACACCTTTCCCTATTTGATTTACAATAGCTATAGTATCATAAATTATATAAGATAGGAGATAAATTGTATGATAAAAAGCATGACAGGTTTTGGGAGAGGTGAATATTCTGATGACAAGAGAAATGTTGTCTGTGAAATCAAAACAGTAAATCACAGGTATGCTGACATAAGTGTTAAGATGCCCAAGAGATATTCTTTCGCTGAAGAAAAAATCAAAGCCCTCATCAAAGAACAGATTAAACGTGGAAAGGCTGAAGTTTCGGTTATCGTAGAAGCCCTTACAGAAGGGGACATTACAATTAAGCTGAACACTCCCGTTGCGAGACAGTACATTGCCAATCTGAATGAACTGAAGCACAGCTATGAATTGGCCGGAGATGTTGATCTCAAGCTTGTTTCTTCAATGCCGGATGTTCTGAAGGCGATCCCGGATATTGATGACGAGGATGAGGTTACTGAAGTGATCTGCAGAGCTGTCGAGTCTGCCACAGCAAACCTCGATGGGATGAGAGCTATAGAGGGGGAAAAGCTGGCAGAAGAACTTCTCATGAGAGGGGATTTGGTGAGAGAAATAGTCGGAAAAATCGAGGTTCGGGCACCCCTAGTTGCCAGAGAGTACAGAGAGAAGCTGGAAACCAGAATAAAGGAGCTTATCGAGGACAAGGTTGACATTCCGGAAGAAAGGATTCTGATCGAAGCCGCTGTTTTTGCCGATAAGGCAAATATTACTGAAGAACTTGTCAGGCTTGACAGTCATATGCTGCAATTAAAAACATTTCTCACGGCGGGTGGGCCTGTAGTCGGAAAGAAGCTGGATTTTCTGGTTCAGGAAATGAACAGAGAAGCCAACACCATAGGCTCCAAGGCTAACGATCTGGAAATCACATCCCTAATGTTGGAGGCAAAGAGTGAAATAGAAAAAATAAGAGAGCAGGTACAGAATATCGAATAAAATGTGTGTACGCATTGGGAATATTATGGTATAATTGCACTTCGATGAAATGATATTTAGCTGGTAGGAGAAGGTATGTCTAAAGGAAAACTCTATGTAATATCAGGGCCGTCGGGTGCAGGCAAGGGAACTATCTGCAAGAAGGTTATTGAGGCAGATGTTAATATAAGGCTCTCTGTTTCCATGACCACAAGAGATCCCAGGGAAGGCGAAATAGAAGCGGTTGATTACTTTTTCGTAAGCAGGGATGACTTTGAAAAACTGCTGTCCGAAGGCGGCCTTCTGGAATATAATCTCTATGTGAACAATTACTATGGTACCCCGAGAGAGCAGGTAATAAAGTGGCTTCATGAGGGACATGATGTGATTCTTGAAATAGATTACCATGGAGCTTTCCAGGTTAAAGAGGCTTACCCTGAGGCGGTTTTAATATTTATCCTTCCACCATCAGTTGATGAATTGAAGGCGAGAATAATCGGCAGAGGTTCCGAGTCTGAAGAGACATTGAAAAAAAGGCTTGAGGAAGCCATGAATGACCTGGAACAGGCGGACAAATATGATTACTGTGTTATAAATGAGAATGTGGATGCTGCAGCCGATGAAGTGCAGCGGATCATGAATATAGAACGAAGCAAGGAGGCTTAAGAATGTTATATCCATCAATTAACAAAATAAGAACAAAGGCCGACAGCAGATACACTCTGGTTATTCTGGCTGCCAAAAGATCGAGAGACATTATTGACGGGATGCCTAAGCTTACAGAAGAGGGCGTGAGCAAACCCGTATCGATAGCTGCAAACGAAATCGCTGAGGATCTGATCACATACAAAGAAGGCTAAAGATCCATGGGAATACACCGAAGAGACCGAAAAGGTCTCTTTTTTGTCGCTGATCAGATGGGTTCTTCGGGGTTTTGGTCCCTTGTTTCATATATGGGTGAACCCTGTAATTCTGTGATGTCCAGCAGGGTTACACTTATGTTACCTGCGGTTACACAACTTTGTTCATTCAGAAGCCCGCAAATTTACTTTACTGACGGGAAGAACCCTTAATATAAAGGCTCTGGGACATCTTTTTTTAGTGGCATCATAGTTGCATTTCTAATTCGTTATAAGTGTGCAAAAGCAGTGAAAGGAGGACATATGTCCATAATTAATAAGAGGAGCGGATTCGTTTCAATGGAAGAGATCGCCGCTCATGATAAACTGGATGAAAAGTTTTTTCGAAATGTCAGAATGAGTGGGGATAAAGTACTCGCTAAGTTCAAAGATAAATATGAAATGACAAAGGCAAAGGTCCTTGAGAATGTCAGCGTACAGTACCTGATGGAATCATACGGCATCGATTCCATTGAAGGAGACAGACTCAAACTTGTCAATGGGGTAGAATTGGAAAGCACAATGTTATCCAGGGTATTAGATCGCTCTGAAGAAGTGGTTTTTTCGGTTATTACAGTACATGGATACGATGAGATGGAACAGAATACAGAAGGAACCATGGATAAGTTTTTTGTGGATGGATGGGGAACGGCGGTGATCAGCTGCGCCCATGAAATCATAAGAGCCGGACTAAAGCAGGAACTTCTGGAAGATGACATGATTGCAACGCCAGAGTGGCATCCCGGTCAGCATCAGGTGGGAATTGAACTGCAGATTCCTCTGTTCGAGACTCTCATGCCGGGAGAAATCGGTGTGGAACTGACGGAAAGTTTAATGATGCATCCCAAGAAGTCCGAAAGTGGTTTTACCGGAATCGGTCATGATAAAGAACAAAGCCAGATCGAAGCTTGTGATGTCTGTACTCGCAGGTTGACCTGTCCATCTGCCCATGGGTCAGATGAAGATTAGCAGGGATTGGAATTTACGGATGAAGGATTTGTTGGCACGGAAGTTGCTTTATACAATGCTGATGCTGTATTTCTACTTACTGGATGAGAGAAAAGGAGATTTGTATGACAAGAGAAGAATTAATGAAGAAAGCGTTTGATTCCATCGTTGAAGCAGACGAAGACATGTGCAAAGAGGTTCTGGCTGAAGGTAAAGAGGCCGGGATAACATGCGTAGATCTTCTTCAAGAAGGCTTCAGTAAAGGGATGAACGAACTGGGCGACCAGTTTGGAAGAGGAGAGATCTTTCTTCCCGAACTGATTTTCGCTACTGAAGTAATGGCCATCGCAACCGATGCTGTAGATGAAGAACTGACAGCAAAAGGTGAAACAACAGAGAAGGGCAAAATCGTAATTGCTACAGTAGAAGGCGATGTGCACGATATCGGAAAAGGAATATGCGTATCAATGCTGAAGGCATCAGGCTTTGAAGTATATGACCTTGGTAGAGAATGTCTGGCGGAGTATCTGAATACAAGGGAAGATAAAAACGTATACGTATGTGGACCAGCCACCCAGCAAAGCGGAAAAGGGAACAGCATATCTTTCGGCTTCCCTGTTAAGATTGAACGTCTCCATGACCATAGTGTGTGCGGCTGCTGGGCATGTTCCGGGACACCTGCTGATTGCACGAAACTTGGGATCATGGCTTTGAAGAAAGAGGGGATCGAGGTTGATCTGGTTCTGTCAGGGGTCAATGCAGGAGTAAATCTGGGGACGGATACCTATTACTCCGGAACAGTAGGAGGAGCAAGAGAAGGAAATCTTTGCGGCAAGCCGGCCATGGCTGTATCGGTGGGGACCAGTAGGAAGCTGGAAGGGGATCCCGATTATGGGTACATTTGCCGTTTTATTTGCAGAATCATCGACGAGCATTATGACAAAATGAATTCCTCCTTCCTGTTAAACATCAATTTTCCGGCAATTCCGGAAAAAGATATCAAAGGAGTCAACATTACCCGACTGGGGATAAAAGAAGATTACGATATTCATGTGCCCATTGACAGCATAAAAAAAGAGGGGGGATATGAGTTTCAGTGGTTGGAAAAGCCTCAGATTTCAACAGATCGAGGCATTGATATTGTTTCCGTGCAGGATGGGTACGTAAGCATCACTCCTTTGAGTTTAGATCCGACAGACAGCAGTCTGGCTGAAAAAGTAAAGACATGGAAGGTATTTGCATGAGAATACACCGAAGAGACCGAAAAGGTCTCTTTT
>JAQVOT010000093.1 GCA_028702415.1 Eubacteriales bacterium | reverse complement strand
CACCATCCTTTCTGTCTCGGAACACCGACAAAAAGGATAAAACATTGAATTAAATTGTTCAATAATTTGTGAAAGGTTAACTTCACTATTGGAAAACTGAACTGTGAAGTTAATTTTACAATTAACATCAACAAATTCTGTGTATACTATTATGAATTTGCGTTGGCTAAAAACGAGGTTTATGGTAGAATAAATAAATTATGGGCAAAGTGTTAATTGCAATGGACAAAAGCAGATCATTCAGAGTGTATCTGACAATAACCACCGACCTGGTGGCAGAGGCCGCAAAGATTCATGACACCACCCCACTGGGCAGTGCGGGCCTGGGCAGAGTGCTTACAGCAGCAGGGCTCATGGGCATCATGATGAAGAATGCTACGGACAAGCTGACCGTGATCTTCAAGGGGGACGGTCCTGCAAAGCAGATACTGGCCACTGGCTATGGAACAGGCAAGGTGAAGGGTTACATTGCGAATCCTTATGTTGACATGCCGCTGACAGAAGCGGGCAAGCTTGACGTGGGCGGAAGTCTGGGGACAGGGGGGCTGACTGTAATAAAGGATATCGGCTTGAAGGAGCCTTACATGGGAACCATCTCTCTTGTCAGCGGAGAAATTGCAGAAGATCTGACAACATATTTCTTCATTTCCGAGCAGCAGAATTCCTCCGTTGCCCTGGGAGTAAAAGTGGAAACGGACTATTCCATCGGCGCAGCCGGGGGCATGATTATCCAGATGCTGCCTCAGGATGGAGGGGAATCCGCAAATGCAGGTGAAGAGGTGAGAGAAGGTGCAATCGAGGCTCTGGAGAAACTGATTGCGGACATGCCCACCATGACTGCACTCATTGATGAGGTAACAAGTAATAACAAAGCCGCAAGTGAAAGCGGCCTGGTATTGCTTTTGCTCGAGAAGATATTTGAAGGTATCGATGAAGCATATAAACCCGAAGTCCTTGCAGAGAGGGACATTAAATGGGAATGTGACTGCAATAGAGAAAGAATCGAAAAGGCACTGATGACAATTGGCCGCAGAGATCTGGAAGAGATTATTGAAGAAGACGGTGAGGCGGAACTGGAGTGTCAGTTCTGTCTGAATAAATATCAGTTTAACAAAGAGGAATTGGAAGGGATTTTGGAATTAATATGAAAGAGGTAATGGTTAGAATCAGAAGCACGCAGGTTAGCCAGGAGGCCGGCGAAGACACAATGGAATTCGTCACCGAAGCCAAACTTTACAGTAAGGAAGGGGCACTGTACCTGCTGTATGAAGAAAGTGAATTCAGCGGAATGCCCGGATGCAAAACCAGGCTGAGACTTCGAGATGGCGAGGTTCAGCTCAAGCGTTTCGGCGAAGGGGCAGGAATCGGAAATGAGCTGAAGTTCGAAAAGGGCAAGAGATATACAGGAATATATGACACACCTTTTGGACCTATTGAAATTGAGCTTCTCACAAATGAAGTGGAGAGCAACATTTCAGAGGAAGGCAAAGGGCAGGTGGATATAGACTATGAAGTAAGCCTCAAGGGTCTTTTGGAAGGAAGAAACAAAATGAATATCACACTGATGTGAGCAACTATGGAGTAGAAAAAAATGAGCAAGCAGTTTACAAAAATCGTGGCATGGATACTGGTGGCGCTGATGGTTATCACAACGCTGGGATTTTCTATGTTCTATTTTATGGGTTAGTAAATTAATGATGAGTTTCGGGTGCCGGTCCTGAAACTCAAATTCGCATATAGCATTATGAGAGGAGGCGAGTATGTCAAAAATAGGGTTTAGCGCAGAGAAGTATATCGAAGAGCAATCTGCGCATATACTCGAAAGGATCAATTGCGGAGGCGGTAAAAGACTCTATCTGGAATTTGGTGGTAAGCTGGTTCAGGACAAGCACGCAATGAGAGTGTTGCCCGGATTCGATGAGAACGCCAAGATTAAGTTATTGCAGAAGATGAAGGAGCAGGCTGAGATCATCATCTGCGTTTATTCCGGAGACATTACTACCAACAAAACCAGAGCTGATTTCGGAATAACATATGACCTGGAAGTTCTGAGACTAATAGATATGTTCAGAAAGTACGATCTGCAAATCAACAGCGTGGTCGTAACAAGATACGAAGATGATTCACCGGCAGTTGGAAAATTTATCAACAAACTGGAACAGAGAGGTATCAAAACATACAAGCACAGATTCACCAAGGGATACCCAACAGATGTTGACATCATCGTTAGTGAAGAAGGATACGGAGCCAATCCCTACATAGAGGTTAGCAAACCCCTTATTGTGCTTACAGGGCCAGGGGGTGGCAGCGGCAAGCTGGCAACAAGTCTTTCACAGCTTTACCATGAGAATCTCCGGGGTAATAAGGTGAGATACGCCAAGTTCGAAACATTCCCCATCTGGAATCTGCCACTGAAACATCCTATAAATGTTGCCTATGAAGCGGCAACAGCAGACCTTAAGGATGTCAACATGATTGATTCGTTCCATCTGGAGGCCTATGGTGAGACGGCAGTAAACTACAACAGAGACCTGGAGGTCTTCCCGGTTGTGAAGCGAATAATCGAGAAGATTACAGGAGAAGAAGCTGAGTATAAATCACCAACAGACATGGGAGTTAACCGTGCAGGATTCGGAATTATAGACGACCAGATCTGCAGAGAAGCTTCATGTCAGGAAATCATAAGGAGATATATCATCGCAGAGTGTGATTTCAAGAAGGGCAAAATCAACGCCGAAACCCTGGAAAGAGCCAAGCTGCTTATGGATGAAATGAAACTGACGGTTGAGGACAGATCTGTTGTAATCCCCGCAAGAGAATATGCGGAAAACAAGAGGGAAGAAAGCGACCGATACGCTAACGTGGTTGTAACAGCACTTGAGCTTCCTGACGGCAGAATTGTCACGGGCAGAAGTTCCCGCAGAATGGTAGCAGCCGCAGCAGCGATTCTCAATGCAGTAAAGGAACTGTCCGGAATGGCAGATGAAATTCATCTTATTTCACCAACAATTCTGGAGAGCATTCAGAACCTGAAAACCCATGTGCTTCAGGCCGAAAAAACAACATTGAACTGTGAGGAAATTCTCACAGCTATGACTATTTCCGCAACAACAAATCCTACCGCAGAATTTGCACTGAGCAAGCTGCCATGTCTGAAGGGATGCAGAGCGCACTGCACGGCAATTCTATCCGACAAGGACGAGAAAACTCTGAAGGCCCTGGGAATCGATATCACCAGTGATCCTGAATACGTTACGAACAACCTTTATTACAGTTAATATAGTCGGGGTGCTGCAAAGCGCCCCTATTTAAGAATTATGTACGCCAAGTATTTTGTTTTGTTTGCCATACTCTTTACAGGATGGTTTCTGAGAAAAATAAACTTCATAGACGACAAGATGAATCATTCCATGAACAAGCTTATCGTATATTTCGCGTACCCATGTCTAATAGTTCACAACATCGGGAACGTGGACATGACAGGTGAACTGGTTCTGGATTTTCTTATTACATTCATCATCAGCCTGGTGTGCTTCTTTATCTACGGAGCGTTTTCCTTCGGGTATGCAAAGGCAAGGAAGTTCCCGGCGGACATTTCCAATGTTGCAGAATTTGCAATGTCCACGCCTAACAACGGCTTTATGGGATTTCCGGTTTCTCTGATTTTCTTCGGGGAAAAGGGTCTGTTCCTTATGCTGGCCCACAATGCGGCAATGAACTTTTATATTTTCACTTACTGCACCAGTCTGCTGAACAGAAATAATCCTGAAAAGAAAAAGCCTACAATAAGAAACATTGCCAGGGCAATCTGCAAGTTCCTGATGAACCCTAATATACTGGCCTTGTTTGTTGGTTTTGCAATTAGCCTGACGGGAGGAATTCTGCCGAAGGTAATCGACGAATACCTGCTGTACATCGGAAACGTGTCAACACCAATGGCCATGATTTTTATCGGATCTTCCCTGGCCACAGCAGAGCTGAAAAGGGTCTTCACAGCCAGGATCAATATTGAAGCATCCATCGTGAAACTTATCATACTGCCGCTGTTGACCATAGCACTTGTTATGTTCCTGCCGGTTGAGCCTCTCATAAAGAGCATCGCGGTTTTAGGCATCGCATTCCCAACAGCCGCCACGGTGTCAATGCTGGCAGAGCAGGAGAAACAGTCAGTGCTCACCGCAAGCCGTATTTTGGTGCTATCAACCATTGCATCAATTGCCACAGTACCCGGCACCATAAGCTTGCTGAACCGTATTTTCTAGAATGAGTTTTGGGTGAGTTCTGGGGACGTGTCCGAAAACTCATTTTTCAGGAGTTCTGGGGACGTGTCCGAAAACTCATTTTTCGGCAACAATCCGTTTGATTAACCAAATAATTCAGATATAATACCCTTGGAGGTTTCTATATGAAAATCAACATCAACACTGACAATACAGGAATCCCTCAGAAGGAAATCGAAGAGCTCCGGGGTGAAGCGGGAAAGGTCCTCGATCGTTTGTGGTCCGGGGGAGAACCCATGACCGGCTGGGTGCAGGCTCCATCTCGAAACAGGGGAGAGCTTTTGGAGAAGATTCTGGCCATGGCCGATGTAATCAGAAACGAAGCGGAACTTCTCCTCGTTATCGGCGTGGGAGGTTCATATCTTGGTGCAAAGGCAGCCATTGAGGCTTTGCCTAAATACGAGAGAGGAATCCCTGTAAAATTTCTTGGAAACAACCTGTGCAGTGAATACTACCTGGAAATCATCGAAGAGGTTAAGAAGAAAAAGACAGTGGTCTGCGTGGTTTCCAAATCAGGAAACACCATAGAAGTTCGCACCGCTTTCGAAGTAATAAAACCTGTGATGACCGAAAAATACGGAAGCGAAGAAGAGGCTGCCAGAAGAATCATGGCCATTACGGATGGGGAGAAGGGTTCTCTTAGAGCTGAGGCTACAGAGAAAGGCTATGTTACTCTGGAAATTCCCCAGGACATTGGCGGCAGATATTCGGTATTTACCCCGGAGGTGCTTTTGCCAATGGCGGTAAGCGGAATAGATATCAGGGCAATGCTGGATGGTGCGGCAGACTGTGCGGAATCACCTGAATGGGATCTTGCGGCACCGGATTATGCCATCGTCAGATATCTGCTTCAACAGAAGGGTAAGCAAGTTGAATTCCTGGAAATGTGCCATTCAAGGCTTGGTCATTTCGGAGAGTGGCTAAAGCAGTTGTTCGGAGAAAGCGAAGGAAAGAACGGCGGAGGTTTACTGCCGACAGTACTTACATTCTCAACAGATCTTCATTCTATGGGACAGTATCTC
>JAQVOT010000092.1:3805-5310 GCA_028702415.1 Eubacteriales bacterium | reverse complement strand
ATATGTCCAATTAAAGGAGCTATCACTATGTGATAGCCCCTGTTATCTGTCTTGCTTCTGTCTTGTTATCTTTTTATTTGTCTGTGTAAACGTCAAAATATCCTTGGATGTATACAAGTGGAGTTCCCTTGTCCCCTGAACCTGATGTCAGATCACAGTATGAACCCAGAAGGTCTGTTAGCTGACGAGGAGTAGTCCCCATCTGTCCCTCAATACCATCTTCCTTCTCACTGATCTTCTTCTCAACTGCTGCCTGAAGTTCTGCACCCCGGAGGTCAGCAAATTCGTTGTCAGCCAGATACTTGAGCTTAAGTTCATGAGGCTGCCCTTCAAGGCCTGAAGTGTATCCCGGTGATACTACAGGATCAGCCAGTTCCCAGATCTTGCCTACGGGATCCTTAAATGCGCCGTCTCCGTAGATCATTACTTCAACAGTCTTGCCTGTCTTCTCCTTAAGATCTGCCTGAACTCCTTCTACGAATTCCTGGCAGTTTATCGGGAACAATTTAACAGTTCTATCAGTTGATCTGTTGCATCCCAGAATACCATACTGAGGGTTGTGGCCTGACCCGTCAATTGATTCATTCATAATATCGTCAAGCCCTATAACGGTCTTGCCACCTGCTTCTTTAACAGCCTTCTTTGTTTCGAAACGAGTGTGAATATCCGCACAGATTACGCTATCGGCAAATTCCAGAATTCTCTTAGGGTTATTGCAGAAGATGATTTCTGCTTCAGCTCCTTCTCCGTTGATCAGTTCCGTATAATATTCAGGATAATTCATTCCGGTGAAAGGATGTCTTGAATCTCCGAAATGATTCTTGAATTCATCGTGGCTGAGAAGATCAACATATGGATTCAATTCCTGATGGTTAACCTTCTCTAAAGCTACCAGGTGGTTACCGACTTCATCGCTGGGGTAGCTGAGCATTACCACAACCTTCTTGGCTGCCTTTGCTATTGCCTGTAGACAGATAGCAAATCTATTTCTTGACAGTATGGGAAATACAACACCGATCGTATCCCCTCCAACCTTGCTCTTAATATCCCGAGCCATCTGTTCTATTGTTACGAAATTCTTCTGCGCACGAGCCAGTACAGATTCTGTAACGGCAAGTACATCTCTGTCTCTGATTGTGAAGTCTCCTGCCTCATGGCATGCCATAACAGTGTCCACTACAATCTTCCTGAGATCGTCACCATCCTTAATAATTGGTGCACGCAATCCTCTGGCAACCGTTCCAATTCTTCTTTCCATAATATTTCTCCTTCTATATGTCAACTATATTTTAACAAAAATCACAACGAATATTATATAATTTCGTTACTTTAAATACAATACAAAAGCTTATAATACCATCCTTTTTCTTTTTTCCTCAAAAATGAAACAGACCCGGTAACTGCATTAAATACCGGGCCGTTCAGCGTGTAAGTTTATATTATTAAAAATTTTTTGGAACTATTATTATTATACAATTAATCTAAAAATTGTCAATGGATTTGTA
>JAQVOT010000092.1:0-3795 GCA_028702415.1 Eubacteriales bacterium | reverse complement strand
TAATATTTATGGAGTGCTTCCCGAAATAGTCCTTGTATCTCTTATCAACCTGACCATCGGTTATTATTGCTCCAATGGCATCAGGATCCGAATATCTTATAAGGGCTTTTTTGCCAATCTTGCTGCTGTCAATAGTCAGAATTACCTCTGTGGCCATTTTCATAACATGTTTTTTCACATCGCACTCCGTAGGCGAATCCTGTGCCAGGCCGCCTTCAATACTGTAGCCTGTAGCTGCCATGAATGCCTTGTCTACATTGAATTCTTTCATTATTTCCTCCGGGTTCGCATGATCCACAGACATGGTGTCTTTGTTGAATCTGCCCCCAAGAATGTATACTTCAATGTTGTCAGCATCAGCACTGGCCATTACCGCGGCTATATTGGATGTAACAACAGTAACATTTTTGTCTCTTATATATTCAATTATGGTTGCAGCTGTGGTTCCTGAATCAAGATAGATCACATCGCCATCTTTAATAATCCCTGCTGCCTTTCGCGCAATCTCATTTTTGGCTTCTATCTGCACCCCGCGTCTGTTTTTGAATATGTGCATGTTCTTTGTTTTGCCGGAAACTGCCTTTGCACCCCCATAGACCTTCTCTATAAGTCCCTGGCTTGCCAGTTCACTGATGTCCTTTCTGACTGTCGGCATGGCAATACCGAACTTTTCCATGATCTGTTCCATGGTAACAAATCCCTTATCAGATATGTATTCTTCTATCTGTCCTAATCTTTCTCTTCTCCTAACTCCACCTCAAAATGAGCTCTGGTGAGTTCTGGGGACGTGTCCCACGACTCATTTTTATGAGTCGTGGGACACGTCCCCAGAACTCGTTTTTATTTTAACATCGGAAAATCCAATTGTCTCAGCGCTTCAAACAGCACGATGGCTACCGAATTAGAAATGTTCAATGACCTCAATCTGGTATCCTGACTCATTGGTATTCTGATGGAACACCCCGGATCCAGAGCTTCCCGTTCAGCAATGAACTCCCTGGGCAGCCCTGAGGTTTCCCTGCCAAACAGGATCATATCTCCGTCTGCAAAACCTGCCTCGTCGTATCTGTGAACTCCCTTTGTTGTTGCCAGGTATATTCGCGGTGCATCAGGACCTGCTGCAGGCTGGCACTTTGGCCCGAATTTCTCCATAAATTTTTCAAGGCTCTCGTGGACTTCCACCCTCACATACGGCCAGTAATCAAGGCCTGCCCTCTTGAGAGTTTTATCATCGATAGAAAATCCAAGGGGTTTAACCAGGTGAAGAACACTTCCGGTTGCAGCACAGCTCCTGGCTATGTTCCCTGTATTCGGTGGAATCTCCGGTTCAACCAGGACTATATGTATACTCATTAATGATACTCTCCTGAATAACGAATAATAATCTATTTCCTTCCGCAACAGTGCTTGTACTTCTTGCCACTACCACAAGGGCATGGATCGTTTCTGCCGATCTTCGGTGATTCTCTTCTTACTGTCTTGGATGCTCTGTATTTATGGGCGATTTCCTTCATCTTGTCAATACCCAGAACATCTTCCCACTTTTCCAGGCCATAAAGATGATCGGCATCTACCGCCAGCATATTGTAAAAAAGTGTTTCAGGAATTATTTCAACTTCGAATTCTGAATCTTCATCCATGTTCTCAATGTCGTTCTTGTTTATTATGCTTTCATTTACACCATCAAGAAATCCCATAAAGATAAGGGGACGAACACCAAATTCTTCAGCCTTCTCTGACAGTTTGCCTGCCATCTTTCCTTCAGAATTTGACAGAATGTAATCATAGATTTTTATCTCTGCATCCGCATATTCCTTCCAGAATTCATCGAAGGTTTCCTGCGTCTGATTATTTATTAACTCTCTCCATTGATCTAATAAGCTTGCCATTTTTCTCTCCCCTTAGATTGTTTTTGCTATTTCTGTAACGTCACCCAGCACTGCACTTGCTGTAGGAAGCGGGCCTGCCCCTGGTCCGTAGAACATTAGCTTGCCAACCAGGTTGCCCTTGATATATACTGCGTTGTATTCTTCCAGCACTCCGGCCAAAGGGTGATACGTTCTTATGAATGTTGGACGCACTTCGTAAGTAAGCTCTCCGTCTTCCTGAAGTGTGGCGTGAGCGATAAGTTTGATAACACAGTCATTTGCCTTTGCTTCCTCAATCTTTTCCTTTGTAACGTCCGCGATTCCTTGCCTCGGTATTTCTGCAGGCGGTATGTATCTGTCAAACATTAGTGCAATAAGAATGCTCAGCTTGTTAGCAGCATCTATCCCCTCAACGTCTGCCGTAGGGTCAGCTTCCGCAAAACCTTTGACCTGGGCGTCCTTCAGAGCGTCTTCGTAACTCATTCCCTCTTCTGTCATCTTGTACAGAATATAGTTTGTTGTACCGTTAACAATACCCAATACCTCTGTGTACTGATTGACTGCCGCACATCCGGCCAGGGGTGTGAGAACAGGAATTCCTCCGCCAACACTGGCTTCAAATCTATACTTGGCACCCGTCTTCTTTGCTGCCGCATTCAGTCTTTCCCAGCTTGCTGCCACGGCAGCCTTATTTGCCGTAACAACATGTTTCCCCGCAAGCAATGCCTTCTCAACATATGTTGATGCGGGCTCAACTCCACCCAAGAGTTCTATTACGATATCAATTTCCGGATCCTCTGTGATAGCTTCGATGCTATCTACAAACTGTTCCCTTGAAACTGTAATGTCTCTTTCTCTGTCAATATCTTTTTCGAGAATTTTAGTAATGCTTACGGTTCCGCCAGCCAGTTTCTCGATTTTCTCTCTGTTCATTTCCAGTGCTTTATAAGTGCCTGTTCCAATGTTGCCCAGTCCCAGAAGACCAATTTTAATTTCCTTCATTTTATTTTATCCCTTTCCTGTAAATATTGAGCGACAATATTATATCACAATTTATATCATATTGTTGTATAATTGATACGTTAGGTTTAATACATTATATAAGATTTAATACATCATCTGGATAATCAGGAGAAACAAATGGTTAAATATCTGGCACTAGTAAAAATTGCAGAACTGGGGAGCATTTCGAAAGCTGCGGCCGCAATGGGTTATTCTCAGCCTGGTCTGAGTCATATTCTCAATTCTTTTGAAGAGGAATTAGGTTTTAAGATTTTCGTAAGAAGCACAAATGGAATAACTCTTACCGAAATCGGAGAGGAAGTTCTTAAATACAGCAAAGAGATTCTGGCAAGTCAAAGAAAAATAAACGAAGCAGTTCGTTCAAGAAATGAGCTGTCCTCAGGAACAATCAGAATCGGCGCATTTGCAAGTGCACTTGTATCATTTCTTCCAAAGGCATTAAAACGCTTTTCCGAGGAATACCCTAATGTGGACATCCAGATTGATGAGTATCAGGGCGAAAACATGGTTGAAGATATCAAAGCAGGTGAAATAGATATTGCATTTGTCGCATCAAATGTCGATACAATAAACCTGGATGTTATTCCTCCCGGATACAGATACGAGCATCTGCTGACTGACAGAATGTGTCTTCTTCTGCATAAGGACCATCCACTGGCAAAAAAGGAAAAGATCCATTTCGCAGATCTTATTGACTGTGTTCTGATGGTACCTTCCATTGCATGGGCAGATGTTCTTCAAGTCGATCTGTCAAATGAAAGCTTTAAATCCTATCTGAAGTACATTATACGAAGCGACCTGGCAATCTTCGCAATGGTCAGCAACGACATGGGCGTAGCCCTGGTTTCAAACCTGGAGAAACCAATCCACTTTAATAACACTGTATTTAAGGATTTTGAGGAGG
>JAQVOT010000091.1 GCA_028702415.1 Eubacteriales bacterium | reverse complement strand
ATTATTCAGGATATGTGGGAGAATCCGTCCAGATGTACTTCGATGTGATTTCAGAGGGTACGCTCTGTCAGGGTGCCAAATGCGAGATTCGCCACGTTGAGCCCAAATCCCGATGCAAAAGATGCGGCAAGCTGTTCAAACGCCAGCTGCTATCCTTTGAATGCCCATATTGCGGGGGCGAGGGAGAACCCTCGGATATCGGCAAGGAATTCTATATTGACAGTATCGAAATTGAATAAAATTATAACAATATGTCAGTTGCTTTGTCATTTTTTGGAGGAAATATGCACGATATTAGAAAAATCAGCCTTCAGGAGGGAATCCTGGATGAAAATGATCGTATTGCAGAGCAGGTTAGAGAGCACATGAACGATCATGGGATTCTGGTTGTAAACGAAATGGGAGCCCCCGGGGTAGGCAAGACAACAACACTTAAGAATATCTTCAAACATATGAGGCTAAAACCCTATGTTATAGAGGGAGACATCGAATCAGATCTTGATACTGTTGATCTGAAAAACCTTGGTGTTGAAGCACATCAGATAAACACGCATGGAGCATGCCATTTGGATGCTCCAATGATCGAGCACGCAACTCATCATATCGCCTTTGATGAACCGGGTATTATGTTTATAGAAAACATTGGGAATCTGGTCTGCCCTGCAGAATTCACAATAGGAGAACATGTTCTTATGCTTATATCCACAGTAACAGAAGGCAGCGACAAGCCATACAAATACCCCCTGGCCTTTGAAAAGGCGGATATTATCATCCTTAATAAGGTAGATCTAATACCTTATCTTGATTTCGATGAGGATTTCTATATGAAGGGCGTCCGGGCCCTTAACAAAGACGCCCCCGTATTCAAGGTTTCAGGCAGAACCGGTGAAGGTTTTGCGGAAGTAGCTGCCTGGCTTGAAGCAAAAGCTGCCGGCCTTGAAGTTCATGAACACCATCACGAGGAACATGACCATCATCATGAGTAACAGAGTAACAGAAAATATAAAATTATGGGGAATAGTTCAGGGGGTCGGTTTTCGGCCCTTTGTTGCTAAAATCGCAAATCGCCTTGGCATGAGGGGGCAGGTGCTTAACATCGGCGGACTGGTGGAAATCACAGTAACAGACCTGCCTTCAAAAATCGACACATTTATTGATGCCCTTGCAGCCGAAAAACCGGGCCCATCTGAAATAGTGCACATAAAGCGCACTGTTTTAGGCTGTGATAAATCAGGGGATACAGGTTTTACCGATTTTCCGGGCTTCGAAATAATTCGAAGCGATGAAGGTGACGATGAAGCGGCGATGATTCCGGCAGACCTTGCTATCTGCCCCCACTGTCTGGAAGAACTCTATGATGAAGGAAATCCCCGCTACCGGCACCCATTCATAAGCTGCCAGATATGCGGACCCAGATACACAATAATCCACCGTATCCCATATGACAGGGATAACACGTCAATGATTGAATTTCCTATGTGCGATTTCTGTCTAAACGAATATACGGATCTTAAGGACCGCCGTCATCATGCCCAGACGATTTCCTGTCATCACTGCGGTCCTCAGCTTCTTATGACTCAAATGAAGGCTTCTTATGACTCTTATGACTCTTTTGACAATGATGATGACCTTCTTGATCATGCCGCTGATATCATTAAAAATGACGGAGTAATAGCTTTCAAGAGTATAGGAGGATACAATCTTGTGGCAGATCCCTTCAACAGTAAGGCTGTCAGCAAGCTTCGTGAAATAAAACACCGTGAAAGTAAGCCTTTCGCTGTGATGTTCAGAAACCTTGAAGAGATAAAAAGATACTGCCACCTTAATGATGTAGAGGCAAAACTTCTGGAATCCTCTGCCCGTCCGATTATTCTTCTTGAGCACAAGCTGAATGAAATGGGAGTATCATGGATGGATGATCTGAAAAGGAGCCGATTTATTGGATGCTTTCTGCCCAGTTTCGCTGCCCAGTACATGCTGCTGGATCGTATCAGCCCTCTGATTTTCACCAGCGCCAACCATTCTGACCTGCCAATGATAAAGGATGAGGAAGAAATGATTTCTTTCCTGAAAGAAGCCAACAGTAAAAAGGCACTAATTGACGGGATAATATACAATAGACGCAGCATCCGCATACGTATGGATGATTCTGTTACCAGAGTCATTGATGAACAGCCTCAGATGATAAGACGATCTAAGGGTTATGCTCCTGTTCCCCTCTATCTGGAAGCTGGAAGCAATCTGAAATCCAGAGGCTGCATTCTGGCAACAGGAGGACAGTTAAAGAATTCTTTCGCTCTTTCCAAGGGGCCTTTCGCATACATGAGTCAGTATTTCGGTGATATGGACAGCGTGGAAAACCAGGAGATCTTTAGGGAAAATATTAGCAGCATGGCCGAATTGTTCAGGATTAAACCTGATATGATTGTCTGCGACATGCACCCTCTCTACTTCACCACAGGTTTTGCGGAAGAATACGCGAAATCAGCCGGACTGCCTTTGCTTAAGGTTCAGCACCATCATGCCCATGTGGCTTCCGTAATGGCCGAGAACAATCTCAAGGGCCCTGTAATAGGTGTAAGTTTTGACGGCACCGGTTATGGCACTGACGGCAACATATGGGGCGGGGAATTTCTACTCTGTGAAGGTCCTGAAATGAAGCGCATGGCACATCTTCGGTATATCGATATGATTGGTGGAGATTCCTCGATGAAGGATGCTCTACGTTCAGCCTTAAGCTATGTGTGTGCCAGTGAAAATGATGTGTGCTCCGACCATGAAGAGTGCCGCCAGATATCTGTAGACATCGCTGAAATAATTGAATACGGTCTGGATCGTGTTCTCGCAAAACCAGACTCACTGCTGATACAAAAAGCTATTACCAACCACATTAATACCGTGAGAAGTTCAAGCATGGGAAGATTGTTTGATGCAGTCAGCTGCCTGCTAGGTATTTCTGATTACAATGATCACGAAGGCAAATGTGCTATCCTTTTAGAGGATGCTGCCGCCTTTGCCTTAAAACATCCCGGAGAAGATTATTACCATCCGGGCTGCGATGCTCCGGACCATATCATTCCTGCATATGCATGCAGACTTGCACTTGAATTCCACGAAAACATCATTGGCATGATCCTCGAGAACTGCATTGAAATCCGCAGAAAATCCGGCGCCGGTCAGGTTGCTTTAACCGGGGGAACCTTCCAGAACAAGATTTTCACGGAAGGGATTCTGAAAAAACTCCGGGGAGAGGATTTCGAAGTCTACTATAACATCTCCGTCAGCCCAAATGACGGTGGAATTGCACTGGGACAAAACTATATTGGCATGCTTGAGCTGCTTCGAGATTAAAAAAGACCTCCCTTGAGGTCTTTTCATTTCACTGTCAGGTGAGCTGTCCTAGAGCTCGAATTCTTTGTTCCCCGGCTCTACCGGGTTGCCTTTTCTATTTGCTTAAGGTTATGCTGTCTGATCCTATTATCTCTTCAGTGCTTTTATTATATACATTGAATGTGAGTTTTCCTTCCTTGCCGAGAAGTGGAACCGCGTACATGCAGCGGACGCTCCCCTTGGAACCTGACTTCCATTCTGAACCTATCTGCTGGATTTCCTCCCGCCCCGATGGATATTTTGCTTTGTAATAAACGTCCAGTGTTTCTCCCGGAGGTCCACCGCTTAAGGAAACGTGGAAGTACACGATGTCGTTTCTGCCGGCGCTGCTTATATCTGTTGAGTAATCATCCGGAGAAAGATTGGCAACGACCTTCACATGCCATGCATAGTATTCATCATATATTTCTCCAATATTCGAATAGTTATCTTCGTACAACTCACTCAGATATTTTTCGAATTTTTCACCGCCATCTTCTCTATGGGCCACCAGGTAAGCATATTTGGCTTCATTTATTTTACCATCTATTTCATCACTGTCCTTCAGGTCCTTTGCCATTTCATAGAAGCTTATAGCCTGGTCATACTCTTCATCTTCCAGGCAGCTGTTACCGGCAGTAATGTAGCTGTTTCTTACGAAAGAGTCCATGCCGGAGGTGTACATGACAACATTTGTGCGCAGGCTTTCTAAAGCAGCTCCCTGCTTCTCCGCGGCCTCCTTCTCCATATTGGGTTTTATAACATAAAAATAAGAAAAGATACCGGTTCCCGCCAGCAGAATGACAATTATTATTATGGCAATTATCAGTTTGGATCTTTGAGAAAGGCCCTTTGGCATATCCACATCAGTGTAGCTGATGTTCATTCCTTCAAATTCCCCCGGCTCTCCTGAGGGTTCATGCAGAAAGAACAGTGATTTTAATAGGGCCCTCTCCAATCCGCAATTTGTACACCGGTCTCCGCTGTTCAACTGTCCGCAACTGCAGAACCAGTGATCACCCTGTTCCTTGAACCAGTACTTTGGCTTCGTAGGCCCATCTGACATCTTCTCCATGACCTCTTCGAAGTTTTCGATGATGTCATCGTAGCTTTCATCTGCCGGATTTAAGGGCTGAAGGGAAAACTCTGTATCACCATCAGTGCCATATGCATCATATTCACTTTCGTCAATTGCGACTTCTTCATCATCCTGGGGATAGTAATTTCTTACAGAATCCGGAATTTTATAATTATGAGTTTCGTTAAACTCATCACGTCTGTAGTTACTTCTCTGCAATTCAGCCAGATCATCGAGATCCCGGGCATGCTGAGTATGGCGACTCACCGGGGCCTTTCCATTATTATAGCCCTGTGACTCTGCCATAATCTCTTCAACTTCGACCTGTGTGAGAGTTTCTGTTGAAAACTCTTTTTTCTTCCACTTGTTGCTTCTCAATCAAATCTCCTTGTTTTTTATCTTCGGTCCATTTTATCACAACAGTCTCTTTTTTCTTATTTCATTAATATATTTTAATAGAAGGTTTCAATCCGGCTTTCTCTGAAATCATAAATTTGACTCCTCCTGAAGCTGACTTGCCGGGGAAACTAAAGAAGACCTCCGTGGAGGTCTTCATGATTTCAAATCTGCTTGAGCTATTCGATAATCTCTGTTACAACGCCTGAACCTACTGTTCTGCCACCTTCTCTGATAGCGAATCTCAGTCCTTCTTCGATTGCGATTGGAGTAATCAGCTCAATTGTCATTATGATGTTATCTCCAGGCATACACATTTCAACACCTTCCGGCAGTGAAAGATCACCTGTTACATCTGTTGTTCTGAAAAAGAACTGCGGTCTGTAACCGTTGAAGAATGGTGTATGTCTTCCACCCTCTTCTTTCTTCAGTACGTATACCTGTCCCTTGAACTTTGTGTGTGGGTGAATTG
>JAQVOT010000090.1 GCA_028702415.1 Eubacteriales bacterium | reverse complement strand
GTCCAATCTACGGATTTCTACCGGAATTCCCAGAAGATTGCAGATCTGCAGAATCCCCATTATATCTCCTCTTCCACCATGGATATTCATTATGTCAGGATACAGCCAGAGAACATGAAGACACCTGAAACCGCTATTTCCTGATACTTCGGAAACATTTGTGACGAAATCAGAATGTCTGTTTACACTATTCCTTATTCTGTTGAATTTGCTGAAATCGTTCATTTATGCACCCTTTCTATGCTTGTGCTTTAGCATATTCCGCCAGTGATTCAAACTTGTGAAGCCAGGTGATCAGATATACATTATCGCATTCGCATTTGGCCAGTTCAGAAATAATCGCTTCATTATCGTTTGTGGGTAGAACCACAAGTCTGCTGGCATCAAATCCGTCATATAGCATTCTCAATCCGGCATCATATGCAACAGTACCCGAAAAACAGATACATTTCTCGATTCCGGAATCTATAAGTCTGCGAAAGTCACAATCGAAGGTATAAAAGGTGTTCGTATAATGAGGATTGAAATCAACCAGCTCATCAAGGCCCAGCAGAAATACTTTCTGTGAAGTATCCTCCGCGATAACATTCAGGGCCGACTGTACCGTTTCAGGGTTTTCCTGTTTCATCCTCAGATACTTGATATCCTTACCGGCTGTGTGGATTGTTTCCATTCTTCCACCCTGAAGTGCAAAGTCAGCAAAAGCTTCGCTGATTTTTTCTTCAGAAACACCGAATGTTCGCGCAACCGACAGTGCCGCCACATAACAGTAAAGGAAGTAAGGAGTACTATATTTAAAATCATACTTCCATCCTGCAACCTTGAAGGTTTTTTCCTTGAAGTCAATGTCCCTTGGCTGATAATCGTTTTGTCCGCCTCCGAAGCCGCATACCGGACATGTAAAAGGCCCGATATTATCAATATTATATGCAGCGAACTCGATAGGATCATGACAGATCGGGCAAGGCATTGTTACCGAAAAAAAATCACTCTGCTTATCAAAGGATAAGGCGTTTCTGTCTACACCGTATTTAACGCACTTGTCCGCTTTAAGTCCCAGACTGAGAGTATTTGGCTCATCCCCGTTGGTATATATCGTAATATTCTCATTCAGTACAGACGCTATTTTTCTCCATATTATTTCAGGTTCACCATTTCTCTGAACCTGATCTTTCTGAACATTGGTCACACAAAGATGCCTTGCCGGGAGTTGCTTGTATATTATAGGCAGAAATCTTTCATCTGTTTCCATCATGACCACATCTGCCTTGAGTTTACCATTAAGTCCCATGTTTTTAAGAAGAGAGACAACTACCCCACCTATTAGATTTGCGCCCTCCAGGTTTACAGCAACTTTTAGTCCGGCCTTATTTAACACGTGCGCGATAAGATTGGTGGTGGTGCTTTTTCCATTTGTTCCTGTAACGAAGATAGTCCTGTCAGGATCCAGGTTTCTGATATGACTGATGAAATCAGAATCGATTTTTAGTGCGATTTTTCCGGGCAGATTTGTTCCTCTGCCATTTGCAAACAGATTGATCCCCCAGGCCGCAAGCTTGGAAATATATAGTGCTAATATGAATTTCATTTGTGTATTTCCTCTGATTCGTTAATTCTGTAAATATATAACTAATAAAAGGCATCTTATTCTTGTATGTTGTCGCTAATTATAGCATAAAAAGAGCCAAAGGGCTTCCTTCGACTCATTCTTCTTCCGGAATATGAAGTCTTTTTCTGATAAACTTTGGTACCTGCTCAAGTTCAATCCCCAAAACCCATCCGAACTCCTCTCCTACAAGTTTCTCTGCGGATTTAAGTATGCCTGATTCTGTGACAGGTAGTTTTTTCCCGTTCCTCGCCAGCTTCCTTTTCTGCTTATATAATACTATTATCATGCTAAGCAGCTTTTGACTTACTCCATCCTGTAAGATTTCCTTGTAATATTCCCCCCTGGCGCGCCTGTCTTCTATCCATTCGACTTCCACATCGGCGAGACCCATCAGAATATCCTCGATATCTTCTTTCTGCATTATTTCTCGCATTCTGGATGACAGTTTTTCATTTTTTATTGGAACAAAAAAAGTGTTTTCCTTATTCCTGTGCTGTCTGAGAACATAATACATCTCTTTTGGCATACCGGCAGAAAATCTCATCAAATCAACACTTTCAACAGTGCATATACCATTGGTCCCATATACTATTTGTTGTCCTTTTTCAAATTGTGCTTCGACCATTTATTCCTTCTTTCCACGCAACATATCGTATTATTATATCAGATTTTGATAAAATAATCAAAAAAAGACCTCTGGTTTAGCTACTATTCTTCTGTATATTTCAACAACTCTGTTCTTTCCTCGTGGGTAAGTTTCATCTTCTCACAGATTATTTCAAGCGCCTCTCTGGTAACAACAAATTCCGGATCAATGCAAAGTCTGGTAAAATCGTTCCTGCTGATTCCGGACTGGCTGAATGAGATTTCCCCGCTTAACATTTTCCTGTCATATATTTTCAGCAATTTCTGTCCAAAAGTCTCCATTATTATTTCTCCCCTTTCATAATGGTAATGCTTGTCTCAAAAAATCCATGAAGACCTCTAGACAATAACATCCACAAGTTCCTCTGCAGTCACTTCACCGAAATATGCATCCAGTTCTGCCTCACGCAAAATCTGTAATATGCTCTCTCTCTCATAATCTGCACCTACAATGATTTTTTCCAGTTCGCTCACATCACGAGTCGAAAAAAAATCTCCCATTATTTTTACGTATTTGATTTTATGCTTGTCAATTATGAAATGAAATTCAATCTGGCCACATCTGAAAAAATCACCCCTCACCACATTTGCTTTTGGTGAATTTCCATAATTCCATTCATCGGTTCCGTACTTTTCTTCCCTAAGAGCAAGCACCTCTTCATGTTGTTTCTCAGTTAATTCCACTCTTTTAAGGCCATATTCCTTATCAAACCAATCAAGAAGCATAGCTTTTAAGTCCTGGGTGCTTTCAATGTCACTTTCTTTGAAAAATGGCTTGAGATTTGTCACGCGACTTCTTACGGACTTTGTGGCCTTTGATTTGAATTTGCCCGGCTTGACTTTCAGCGCCTTTGCCACATCCTCCATGTTAACATCGAACATTAGCGTTCCATGGTGAAGAAGTCTGTGATTTCTGAACTGCTGTGCATTTCCGGAAAATTTCTGACCATCAACCAATATGTCATTTCTACCCGTTTGAACCGCATTTATCCCGCATGACTGCAGCGCCTTAACAATGGGAATTGTGAATGTTTTAAAATCCACTTTAGTCTGTGCCTCAGGAATAATAAAAGAGTAATTCAGATTACCAAGGTCATGGTATACCGCCCCTCCACCGGTATTTCTTCTTATGACACTTATTTTATTATCCTGTACGAAATCGTAGTTTATTTCCTCTATGGTATTCTGATATTTACCCACTATAACAGCAGGCCCATTCTGCCATAGCAGCAGTACCGGATCGCTAAAATTCATTCTTGAGAAAACATATTCCTCAAAAGCCAGGTTGTACGCTGGATCTGTTTTGTTATTTTCTATATATATCATGACCGAATTATACCATATTTTCTTGTGTCATTATAAGTAAAGAAATCAGACTTGGTCCCAAAGCAATACGGATAAGTGTATTACTTTGACGCTTGTAATGTATGTATCCCCAGGAATAATAAGAAGCATCTTCTTTAATGGTGAAAATCTGTTGACACACATTAGTTAAATGCTGTATAATTGCACTTGTCGTTGGGAAAAAGCTAATATTCCGAGGTAGCTCAATGGAAGAGCAATCGGCTGTTAACCGATAGGTTGTGGGTTCGAGCCCCACCCTCGGAGCCAATTTTAAATCTGAAGTTACGGCTTCAGATTTTCCAACAAATCGAGGAATTTAAAACGTGCCGGCGTGGCGGAACAGGCAGACGCCCGGGACTTAAAATCCCGTGGGTAGTAATACCCGTACCGGTTCGACCCCGGTCGCCGGTACCAACATTTTAATAACGTCGCGGGGTGGAGCAGTTGGTAGCTCGTCGGGCTCATAACCCGGAGGTCGCAGGTTCAAGTCCTGTCCCCGCAACCATGACAGATACAGCGATTGATGCAGTATATCCATCGCTGTTTTTTAATTTTTGACCTTTGTGAAATTAATTACCGGTGCAGAATTATACATACTCTTTTTGTTTGTGGTATAATTTTTTCAATATAATGATTGAAAGGAGAAGTGATGATTCATATTTTCGGGCACAGAAATCCGGATACCGACTCCATATGTTCGGCGCTGGCATTGGCAGAGCTCAAACGCCTGCAAGGCCATAATGCCACAGCCTACAGGCTTGGTCCTCTAAACAAGGAGAGCAAATTTGTATTGGAATACTTTGGGGTGGAAGAGCCCCCGCTTCTTGAAGATGTTAAGACGCAGGTAAAGGATGCCTCTTATGCTAAATCCAAGGGAGTCTCACCTGATGAGTCTATAGGTGAAGTATTCAACAAAATGCACCTTAGCTCTCAGCGTTCGCTTGCAGTTCTGGATGAACAGGGATATCTCGCCGGCCTTGTTACCATCCACGACATAGCCATGAACATGATTCATGGAGATATATACCATCTTGACACATCGCTTAAACATTTAAAAAAGCTGCTAAATGCTGAAGAGCTCACCCCTTGTGCGCCTCGCTACAAGGGAAGAATCTCCGTTGCTGCATACTACCCTTCAAACGAAAAACTTCAAAGCATTCTGACTCCGGACAGGATACTCATTGTGGGAGACAGATACGAAGTTATAGAAAGTGCAATCGAAAATAATGTACCATTGATTCTCCTATCAGGTGGTCACAACATTCCTAAGCATATCTTTAATAAGGCAAAAAATAAAGGCACCGGTATACTTTCCTGCGAGTCAGACACTTATACAATTTCAAAGCTTCTTACACAATGCAACGAGATCGCGTCCATTGCTCTTTCTGAAAATTTAAAGATTTTCAGGGAAGACGACCTGCTTGAAGTTGCGGTTGAAGTAATGAAGAACACGAATTATTCAACATATCCCGTGGTGGACAAGGACGGGAAATATCTGGGGATCATTGCCAGAAGGCATATACTGCCCTCATCGGGAAAGAATGTTATCCTGGTGGATCACAACGAATCCTCTCAGTCTGCACCCGGAATTAAACAGGCTAAAATTTTGGAAGTGGTCGATCATCATCGTATAGGTAATCTTCTTACGAACGAGCCCATATACTTTAGAAATGAGCCCGTAGGTAGTACCTGTACCATAGTTGAAAGGCTCTACAGAGAGGCTGGAATAGAACCCGAAGCACCAATAAA
>JAQVOT010000089.1:3232-5369 GCA_028702415.1 Eubacteriales bacterium | reverse complement strand
AAATCCGGATGACTACACAGCGGGATTCCCGTTGCATCCTCATAGAGGTATTGAGACGATCAGTTATGTGTATCAAGGCAATATGACTCATAAGGATAGTCTGGGGAATGAGGATACAATCGGTGATGGAGAAGTTCAATGGATGACAGCAGGCTCTGGTATTATGCATGAGGAGAAATTGCCGGCCGCTAACAGAATGCTTGGTGTACAATTATGGTTGAATCTTCCATCAAAAGACAAAATGGCTCCCCCGGCTTATCACACAATAAAAAACTCAGACATTGAGGAAATTGAGTATGGTTGGGGTAAACTAAGGCTTTTGGCAGGCGAGTTTGAAGGAAGAGAGGGCTATAAGAGCAAATACCTTCCTCTCAACTATTACGATATACACCTTAATCCGGGAGAATCCGTAAAAATAAATACAGATAGCGACGCCTCAGTCATGGTATTCACATTATTAGGGGACGCTTATATCGGTGGTGAGCCGATAAAGGAAAAGACAGCTGTAAAACTAACCGATGGAGACAGTTTAGAACTAAAGTCAACAGATGGAAGAGCGCAGGTTTTATTTATTAGTTCAAAACGATTGGATGAGCCTGTGGTTTGGGGTGGTCCTATTGTAATGAACACCAGAAAAGAATTGGACAAAGCTTTTGATGATTTAAGAAAAGGTACATTTTTACAAGATAAGATTATTTATTGAGGATAAAACAAAGGGAGGAATAAGAATGGAAAAAATAAAGATATTAGCCATTGTCGGCTCATTAAGAAAAGACTCCTTTAATCGGCAATTAGCCATGGCGGCAAAAGCGATTATTGGTGACCGTGCTGTTTTTAAAATGCTGGATTATGATGATATTCCGCTTATGAATCAGGATATTGAATTTCCGGCACCCGAAGCTGTAAAACGCATTCGCGAAGAAGTGAAATCATCGGATGGGATCTGGTTTTTCACCCCCGAATACAATCACTTTTTCCCTGGCGTCTTAAAAAATCTCATCGACTGGCTTTCACGTCCGGTGAGTGACAAAGAACCACAGGTTCTTGCAGGAAAACCAGCTGCCATAAGCGGAATTTCTCCGAGTATGAATGGTACAGCCTTGGCCCAAGACCATCTTGTAACACTTATCAGTTTTTTAAACATGAGTGTTATGAATTCACCGCGGCTTACCATACCAAATGCAATGCAGCAACTTGACAGTGAAGGCAAACTCTTACCGGACGCAGGCAATCCGTATTTGGAAAAACAGGCAAATGCTTTTCTGGATTTTATTGAAAAACAGATTGACTTTTAAGGGACACTTGGGTAGAATATCATGGTGTGATGCTTAAGCTCGCATAAATTTAATAAACTGACTGTGACGAGGACAGTAGCCCCGCGTAAAATCCTTACAGAGAAGTGCTCGATGCCTGTAAATTCAACAGGCTGATGCTGAGAGAGTGCTGGTGAGGCGGCAAGCGAAAATCACCTCCGAGAGCTTTGAATTAGTCAATGCGAACGTCAAACACAATAGAGAGACGGGATGATGGTCCCGTAACTAGGGTGGTACCGCGGTTTACAATCGTCCCTAACATAATTATGTCAGGGGCGTTTTTTTGACCCGCCCCTTAGAAAGAGGAAAAAATGATTAGAAATTTATCAGAAAAACCAATTGATCAGGTTCAGACGGAACAGGCGGATAAGTGGGAAAAAGAGGACCTGCTTGGCAAATGCGTAAGCACAAGAGAGGGAAATGAAAGCTTTATTTTCTATGAGGGACCTCCAACAGCCAACGGTAAACCCGGTATCCACCACATGATGGCAAGAACTCTTAAGGATTCAGTTAACAGATACTGGACAATGAAGGGTTATAAGGTTAACAGAAAAGCCGGATGGGATACTCATGGACTCCCGGTTGAAATTGAAGTTGAGAAACAGCTTGGCATTGAAGGTAAGGAGCAAATTGAAGAGTATGGAATTGCAGCCTTCAATGAGAAGTGCAAGTCCTCGGTTTTCACATATAAGGACATGTGGGAACAGATGTCGAAGCGCATGGGCTTCATGTGTGACATGAAAGACCCGTATATTACTCTTGAGGATAACTATATCGAAACAGGATGGTGGATTATTAATGAATTTTTCAAAGCCGGACTCATT
>JAQVOT010000089.1:0-3222 GCA_028702415.1 Eubacteriales bacterium | reverse complement strand
TACTGTCCGCGCTGCGAAACAGGACTGGCTTCCCATGAAGTAGCCCAGGGATACAAAGATGTAAAGGTAAATACCATCACAGCCAAGTTCAAGAAAAAAGGCACTGACAATGAATTCTTCCTTGCATGGACAACAACCGCATGGACACTGGTATCCAACACAGTTCTGACCGTGGGTCCGGATGTTGACTATCTGAAGGTTAAAATGCTGGAAGGGGATGATGAAGGCAACATTTTCTATCTGGCTAAGGTACTGGCTGACAAGGTACTGGGCGAAGGCAAGTATGAAGTCCTGGAAGAAATGAAGGGCCGTGACCTGGAATATATGGAGTACGAGCAGCTTATGCCTTGGGTAGAAGTGTCAGAAGATGATAAGGCATTTTTTGTAACATGTATGGACTACGTTACTGTTGATGATGGTACGGGAATCGTTCATTCAGCACCCGCTTTTGGTGAAGATGACTACCAGTGCGGACTTAAGTACGGATTGCCGGTTCTTCAGCCGGTGGACGAAAACGGGCGCTTCACTTTGGGGCCATGGAAGGACCATTTCATCATGGAAGAGGGCCTGGATGTGGAAATCATCAAATGGCTGGCACAGGAAGGCAAGTTATTTGCAAAGGCAAAAATCGAACATAACTATCCGCACTGCTGGAGATGTGATACACCGCTGGTATATTATGCTAAGCCATCATGGTACATCAAGATGACAGCACTTAGAGATCAGCTGGTTGAGAATAACAACGAGGTAAACTGGTATCCTGATTATGTTGGAGAAAAGCGTTTCGGGAACTGGCTGGAAGAGGTTAAGGACTGGGCAATTTCACGTAACAGATACTGGGGGACTCCAATTCCAATCTGGAGATGTGAATGCGGCCATTTGGAATGTGTAGGCTCAAAGGCAGATCTGATTAGCAAGGCAAATCAGGATATTGACGAATCAATTGAACTTCATCGTCCGTATGTTGACGATGTAACTTTTACCTGTCCGGAATGCGGTGGGGAAATGCATAGAATTCCTGAAGTTATGGACTGCTGGTTCGACTCAGGAGCAATGCCTTTCGCACAGTGGCATTACCCCTTTGAAAACGCGGAGATATTTGATACCGAACTCTTCCCTGCAAGCTTTATCTGTGAGGGTATTGACCAGACGAGGGGATGGTTCTATTCACTGATGGCAATTTCAACATTTATCAAGGGGACCGCACCATACAGGAATGTTCTTGTGAATGACCTGATTCTTGATAAGAATGGAAAAAAGATGTCCAAGCATGTGGGAAATACCATTAACCCATTTGAAATGCTTGATAAATACGGTGCAGACGCAACCAGATGGTATCTGCTGCACACATCACCGGCATGGTCGCCTACAAAATTTGATGAAGATGGTTTGAAGGAAATTGTGAGCAAGTTCTTCGGAACAATAAAGAATGTATATAACTTCTTTGTTCTTTATTCAAATCAGGACGAACTGGAGCCATCCGAACTGGAGATTCCATATGCAGACAGACCTGAACTGGACAGATGGATTATCTCCAAGTACAACGGACTTGTTAAGTCAGTTCGCGGGTCCATGGATGTTTATGATCACATGAAGGCCGTAAGAGCAATTCAGGACTTTGTAAATGAAGATCTCAGTAACTGGTATATCAGACGTGCGCGTCGCAGATTCTGGGCAGAGGAACTGTCAGATGATAAAAAGAGCGTGTACGCTACAACATATGAAGTTCTGGTTGGTGTATCCAAGTTGATGGCACCTTTTGCTCCGTTTATTTCCGACGAGATGTTCATAAACCTTACAGGAGAAGAATCAGTACACCTGGCATACATTCCTGAGGCAGACGAGAGTAAGATTGATGAGAAGGTTGAGGAAAGAATGGATCTTGTCAGAGATCTGGTCACTCTGGGCCGTGGAACCCGTGAACAGGAAAAGATTAAGGTAAGACAGCCCCTTTCAAGTGTGCTTGTTGACGGAAAATATGAACCTGTTATCGGGGACCTTAAGGACCTGATTAAGGAAGAACTGAATATCAAGCAGGTTATTTTCGAAAACAATCTGGATGAATATATGTACTATTCCCTGAAACCAAACTTCAGAGTTGCAGGTCCGATTCTGGGCAAGAATATTAAAGCCTTCGGTGCTGTAATGGGCAAAGCTGATGCCAAGGATGTATTTGCCAGACTTGAGGCTGATGGCAAGATGAAAATTGACCTTAATGGTGAAGAGGTTGAAATCACTCCTGATATGGTAGATGTAAAAATCAATGCCAAGACAGGATTCGCAGTGGCAATGGCAAACAATATATTCACAATTCTGGACACTACGGTAACACCTGAGCTGGAAGAAGAAGGACTTGCCCGTGAGCTCATTTCCAAGGTTCAGCAGATGCGTAAGGCAAATAACTACGAGATGATGGATAATATCAGAATTTTCGTTTCTGCTGACGAAGGTGTTGCCAGGGCAATCGAAGCACATAAGGATTACATCATGAAGGAAACCCTGGCTGTAGCAGTTGAAACTACAGATAGCCTGGAAGAAGTCAATCTGAATGGGCACAAGACCGGATTGAGCATAGAACGCGTATAATCGATTAAAAAATGAGTTTTCGGGACGTGTCCGAAAACTCATTTTTGTCAAATAAGGGGAGGAGAAGAATGAGCACTTCAATCGTCAACTTAAGAAGACTTGCCCAGCGGAATGTTAAAGAACATGTCGCACTATTTGATCTTTATGTAACCCTGGGGCGTGATATAGATTATTTGTCAATCAAGTTTGGTATCAGTCCGGATGATCTGATTAACCTTCTGGAAGGTTATGGGGAAAAACTGAGAATCACTGCTGCTGATGTACAGAAAGATCCGGAACTGCAAGCAAAAATAATGGAGGATAAGGTAACCCTTAAAGCGATAGAAGAGTTCGGTCTTGCGCTGGATTATTCAGGAAAAGGCAGATATAAAAAACTGTCCAGACTCTTGGTCAAAGAGTACGTGGAAAGGTTTTATCCCGGCATAGCTTCAGAATCCCCTGAAAACGACTGGATTTGTCTGGAGGCATATCTTGCCAGAGTTCATCCGGGCTGGCAGAACCAGATGGAAATGTCGTACAGTGGTGATGCAAAATCAGCAAATGCACTTGAAGGTGAAGTACCGCCTAAAGGAATCCGTAAACGCAAAGAGAGAAACACTTTTAAGCTATTTTAGAATAAATGGAAGGCCTGTAGGG
>JAQVOT010000088.1 GCA_028702415.1 Eubacteriales bacterium | reverse complement strand
AGATATGACGATGCCATCAGTTCATATGTACATTTAACATCTTCTGAAGTGAAGGCCTTGCCATCGTGCCATGTGGCATCAGCAAGATGGAATGTCCATTCCGTACCATCATCATTTGACTCCCAGCTCTCTGCCAGGCAAGGCTGAGCTTCAAAACTTTCATCGTATCTGACCAATGGGTCATAAACCAATGAAAAAACTTCCCACGAAACCATGGTTTCTGCTGCCAGAGGATTGATCGAATCCACTCCTTCGGTTGTACCTACAACCATTCCTGTAGCGCTTCCTCCTCCACATCCTGCCATGCCGAAGCAGAATGAAAAGGTAAGAACAACACTTACCAATATTTTGAATACTTTCTTTTTCATTTCGACCTCCTGTGTTCATATTGTGAACACTGTATTCTTAATTTGAACCGCTACTGGCATTATACTATATTACGTCACTAAGTTAAAGTTAGAAATCTGAAAATTCAATTAATTATTTTTTTCAAAAAAACACGGCGTATAGCCGTGCTTTCTTCTGGTTTATTATGAAATTATCTCATTCTGAAAGCTTTAATCTGATCGTAATCTGCTGAAAGTGTAACAATTATTCCAAATTGATTAATCCTTGAACCCATATCCTCATCATGCCATCGAAGCATAAATTCTTCCTTAGGAATGTATGCATATGAACCCATCGTAGAGGGATCCATAAAAAAAATATTGTTTTTGTCGTAGCCGATTGCTATTACATAATGGCCTTCTTCCCAAATGTCTGAATAGTCGCCTTTCTCACCCTGATTTCCCCAGGCCTGTATGGCACAGATTACAGGTTTGCCCTCGTCTATGAAAGCCATAAGCTGCTCAAGTGAAATATTTTCTCTTGCCTCGGCCTTGAATACCTGAACCCCATCAGGTGCAATATTGTGATCACACTTCTCTTCGGCACTGTATCTTACCGAATTAAGATACTCAACAATATTGTGATATCCGGTACCGTCTTCATAATTTGACTTCAGTATTTCTGCCAGCTCATCCTCGCGGATATCAAAGTCATATCCCCCATAACGCAAAATCGACTGAACACAGGCAATACCACATGTGTAATTCGTGCTCTGTCTCACCAGTGGCAGTCTGAGAATTGAGCAGTCAGTGCCCAGTGCAATGCTTTCAGGTTTGGTGCAATAAAATAATTTATTCATTTCTGTTCTCTCCCGAAATATTTTTCTTATCAAAGCTTTTCCTTTGCTTCTTTATAAAAATTTCTAGTATTTACTTCATCAATTTATAAAGCAGTTTTCTGAAATTAGCCCTACCCCAGATTTCCGGAACAGGATATGTGAAGTTTGCTTCTGAAATGGCTCTATCGATTAACAGTTCAAAATCTTCTTCTTTCAGTTCTTCAATCTTCTCCGGAATTCCGAAGGAAGCATTCATCATTCTAATAGATTCGATAAATGCAGCAGCCAGTTTTGCATCTGTATTATGTGCCACGCCATCAGCCGTTCCGGTGCCGATTCCTGCCACCACGGCCAGTCCTGCAAGAGTTTTTTCTACGGACTTCCCATACTGTTCCATAACATAAGGAAGTATTATTGCATTGGCCTTCCCGTGAGTCATGCCATAAAGTGCTCCTATTCCATGGGCCACTGCATGAACATAACCAACATAGTTGTTTGTAAATGCCACACCGGCTTCATAAGAAGCCAGAAGCATCTTTTCTCTGGCTTCGATATTCTTTCCGTCTTTGAATGCTTTAGGCAGATTATCGTAGATCAGTTTCACTGAATCCATAGCCATATTCTTTACAAGTTTCGAAGGATACTTATTTGTATACGCCTCCACAGCATGTGTCAGTGCATCCATGCCTGTTTCCGCTGTAATGCCTGGTGGCAGATCAAGAAGAAGCATGGGATCCAGAACTGCATATTTAGGAATCAGACATGTATCGTTCAGGGAATATTTATAGTGCCGTCCATTTACGGTATCTGTCACAACTGATGCCGCTGTTGCTTCGGAACCAGTCCCTGCTGTTGTTGGAACCCCGTAAAGATCCGGTAATTTGGTATGTATTTTCAGAAGACCCTTCATTTCACGAATCTGCTTGTCAGGTTGCACCACTCTTGCCGCGGCTGCCTTTGCACAATCCATTACGCTGCCGCCGCCGATTGCCACCACTGCCTGACAGTTTTCCATAACATAGGCCGTAACTGCTTTCTCGACGCACTCAATAGTAGGATCCGGAACAACCTCACTGAAAATATTTGCTCTCACCCCGGCATCCTTAAGTGCTAGAAAAAATGGCTCTAGACTTCCTCTTCTTAAAAAACCCTGTGTGGTAACAACCAGGACTCTGCTATGTCCTGCCGCCGCCAGCATACCGGGAATCTCAAGCAGGCTTCCACAACCCTTTATCAGTTCAGGTTCACGGGAAATCATCCCTGTTGCCCTGCCCATTATCCAATGCCTGATTCTATGAATGTTTGCCATTATCTGCTCTTTCCTACTTTATCTATAACCGCAATTATCAACGCCGCTCCTGCCGCTGTGGCAAGGGTGGCTGTAAAGGTCAGAGTTTTAGGTCCCGATGCATCCAGAATCCAGCCACCAGCCAGGCTGGAGAACACAGTTGTAAGTGTGATCATTGTTGTATACAGTGCCTGGCCCTTAACGGCTTCTCCCCTGCTCATTATTTCATTGGTGAAATACACCATACCCGGCAGGAAAAGTGCGAAACCTATAAGCTGAAAAAGCTGGGCGATATACAGCATAATTACGGAAGAGGCAACCCAGCACAGGGCAATTTTCACAGTGAATCCTATTGAAGCAACTTTCAGAAGTGTCCTACAGGAAAACCTGTTCATCAGCTGCTTGAAGAAAACCATAGTGGGTATTTCAAGAAAAGCCATGACACCAAGAATTCTTCCCATATCTTCAGTAGTTCCCCCTATTCCGTCTACAATCTGTGCCATGTAGAAATTCAGTACGGCATTGCTGAAATAGAGACCGATAATCCCCAGATTCAAAATGAAAAACATCCTGTTTCTCTTTATGAATTGCATCAGATTGATTTCTTCATCTTCGCCCTCTGATTCGTAATCCGCCTGGGCTTTTTTATCATTTGGGAAATCTGAAGATCCGGACCCTTGACCGGCCTTTGCTTTCCTGAAGTAGTGTCCTGTAAAAGCGAGGCTGGCTAAAAGAAGAAGACCCGTCACCTCGCTTGCCACCGGCATTACATCAACACCATAGAGCTCCACCACAGTGCCGAAAGCGGCTACAAAAATTGAATACGCCAGAGAACCAACAGCTCTGGATATGCCAAAATTGATGGCAACACCGCATTCCTCAAGGCTGAATGCCATGGAATTAAAAAGTGGTTGAAGCACTGTATGAAATCCGATCAGAAGTACAAAAACAACACACAATGCCACTGTTCCACCTTTAAAGGTAAACATCCCCACGGTGAAAATCAGCATGGCAGCTGTCATTATTTCTGTCGTACCTATTACGCCCAGTCTTTTGGATCTGTCTGCAAAATCAGCAATCAGCGGCTGGAGTATCACAGCCAGCACATTGGCCAAAGCAAGAGTAATACCAATCTGGGAATTAGAGTAGCCCCTGGCAAGCATAAACACCGAGGCGAAGCTCGATATTACAGCATAGAGTATCCAGTAGGTACCAAATATTGCTCCGTATCCGCTATTAAGTATCTTTTCCATCTTTTAGTCCGCAGTCACTTCTCCAAGAACTTTACCGATGGAATCGTTAATTACCAGGTCCGCTCTTTCATCAAATGCTGTATTGCTCTTGTTGATGAGCACCAGCTTATTCCCTCTGAAATAATTTATAAAGCCTGCTGCAGGATATACCACGAGTGATGTGCCACCGATAATAAGAACATCGGCCTTTCTTATGGCTTCCACTGCTCCTGAGATCTGCCCCTCATCAAGTGCTTCCTCGTATAGAACAACATCCGGTTTGATGATGCCGCCACACTTCTCACACTTGGGAATGTATCCTTCACAGTTTGCTTTTTCCATAATATAATCCAGGTCATAAAATGCTCCGCAGTCCATGCAGTTGTTTCTCAGCACCGAACCGTGGAGCTCATATACCACCCTGTTTCCCGCTTTCTGATGAAGACCATCTATGTTCTGTGTAACAACAGCTTTAAGCTTTCCCATATACTCAAGCCTGGCCAGTGCAATGTGTGCAGCATTAGGCTGAGCCTCAGGATAGACCATATTTTTCTTGTAATAGTCAAAGAAGGTATCAGTATCTCTCATGAAGAAGCTGTGGGATATCATCTGCTCCGGACTCATGCCATAGTTCTGACGGGCATTGTAAAGCCCCGCTTCAGACCTGAAGTCGGGAATATTGCTTTCCGTTGAAACCCCGGCTCCACCAAAGAATACTATATTGTCACTGTCCCCGATTATTTTCTTTAATTCTTCATACATTTTTTATCTCCCGGTTTCTCTGCAATAATGAGTTTTTGAATGAGTTGGGTGAGTTTTGGGTGAGTTTTGGGTGAGTTTTGGGGACGTGTCCCAAGACTCATTTTGGCGGAATGAGTCTTGGGACACGTCCCCAAAACTCACCCAAACTCACCAAAGACCATATTGCGAATTACAGATCGTAGTAAAGTGTAAATTCTACCGGATGAGGAATTGAATTTACTTTCTGGAAGTCTGTCCTCTTTTTATCTATCCAGATTTTTATCAGTTCTTCAGGGAATACCCCACCTGCGGTAAGGTAATCGTGATCTTCTTCAAGGGAATTCAATGCTGGCATCAGACTCCTTGGAAGAGCTCTTATTTCTCTCTTCTGTTCTTCTGTCAGTTCATACAGATTAAAGTCGTATGGTCCCCAGCCGCCCTTCATAGGATCAATCTTTTTCTTGATACCGTCAATTCCGGCCATGAGAATAGCAGCAAATGCATAATACGGATTAGCTGTCCCGTCAGGATTTCTCAATTCGAATCTCTTTGCTTCCGGACTCTTGGCATATGCAGGGATTCTTATTACTGAACTTCTGTTGGCAGTTGCAAAACCAATTGTAACCGGAGCTTCAAATCCCGGTACCAGTCTCTTATAGGAGTTAGTCGAAGGATTTGTGAAAGCACAGAGGCTGCTGGCATGGAGCAGAAGTCCTCCCATAAAATTCAGCGCCAATTCCGAAAGCCCGGAATATCCATCTTTATCGTAGAAAAGAGGCTTTCCGTCTTTAAACATATGCATGTGAACATGAAGCCCTGAGCCCGCTTCATCGTAGATTGGCTTCGGAAGGAATGTTGCCGTTCTGTTGTGTTCAACTGCAGTATTCTTTATGATGTATTTAGTGGCCATGGTAGCATCGGCCATCTTTGTCATCTCATCCAGTTCAACTTCGATTTCAACCTGACCCGGGCCACC
>JAQVOT010000087.1 GCA_028702415.1 Eubacteriales bacterium | reverse complement strand
CGTCGATGTTCTTGATGATTGCATGTGATGTGATTCTTGGCTGTACCAAAGCAACTTTCAGAGTTTCTGCCGGCATGTGCAGCTCAACATCATCACCAAAATCGCAAACGCCGCAAGCCTTAGGCAGAGCGTTTGGTCTTTCCAATGGCTTTCCATAGAAGTCGCCGATATCTTTCGACCAGTCGTAGATGAAATCTTCAACCTTTTTCTCGCCTCTGAGAACTGCAGCAGCCGCCATAACAGCGTCAACGATGTGCTTGTATCCGGTACATCTGCAAACGTTTCTGTGCTTCTGGAACCAGTCTCTTACGTCTTCTCTTGTAGGGGAAGGATTATCCTGCAAAAGCTGATAAGCTGATACAACAAAACCAGGAACGCAGAATCCGCACTGAACTGCGCCGACTGCAACCCACAGTCTCTGAAGAGGGTGTGGATGATTAACGCTACCGATACCTTCGATAGTTGTTACTTCTGAGTACTCTTCCATCTTGCCGATTTTACGAGTACATGAACGAATGACCTTACCGTCAACGATCACTGAGCATGCGCCACAAACGCCAGTGCCACAACCAACTTTTACGCCAGTGAGACCCAAACGACGGAGCACGTCAGCAAGCGTGTCTTTAGCAGGATCACAGATGAACATACGGTCAGCGCCGTTGATGTTCAGAGTCATCTTTTTTAAATTCATAATTGCCTCCGTTTTTGATAGGAAATAACAAGTGATTGACTGTTTTTGTATAGTAGATATACATGCATACATTTTACCCAATTACAGCGCGTACAGTCAAGAGAAATGTGCTGAGAAATGCCATTAAAAACACGCAAAAACATTACTTACAAGATATTTGTGATATACTCCTGGTGAATGAGTTTAAGGAGCTGTGTGAGTTCTGAAAAAGAGTTTTGCGAATGAGTTTTGGGGACGTGTCCGAAAACTCCTGGAAATGAGTTTTCGGACACGTCCCCAAAACTCATTCGCAAAACTCTTTCGGGAAGTGAAGTGTTACGAACTGCTATAAAGGAGTTAATGCATGAAAAAAGTAATTATTATAGGTGCGGGACAGATGGGCCGTGCGGTCAAGGAAATGCTGAATCCAAATGAAATGAAGTTTCTTGGTTTTGCGGACAATGATTCCGGGAAATGGACCGAGAAAGAACCTAAGGTATTTCCAATAAAAGCTGCGGTAGACATGGAACCGGATGTGATTATCATCAGCGTGCTTGGTGAGGAAAGAGCCCGGGAACTGAAGGAGCAGATCAGAATTTGCAGATTCTACGGAGACATTCTTTTTTTGAACGACCTTAAAAAAATCTTCGACATCAGAACCAGCTGCATACGGAAAATGGCTGAGAGGCTTGCAGATATTGATGGTGCCGTGGCAGAGCTTGGGGTTTACAAGGGAGATACCGCAGCAGAACTTAACAGTTTTTTCCCTGACAGACAGTTGTATCTGTTTGACACCTTCGAAGGTTTTGATGAAGCGGATGTTTCCATCGAGTGGGCTGAAGGATTTTCAGGTGTAAAGGCAGGGGATTTCGCAGACACCTCCGAGGAAGCGGTGATGGAGAGGATGCCCCATCCGGAGAATTGTATAGTTAGAAAGGGTTGGTTTCCAGAAACTGCAGCAGGGCTAGCTCATGTGAAGTTCGCATTTGTCAGCCTGGACCCGGATCTATATGAGCCGGCATTGGCAGGACTTGAGTTTTTCTACCCCAGGATGAATGAGGGTGGGCTAATTGTAATTCACGATTACAATAACAGTCGGTTTGCGGGAATAAAAAAAGCCGTCACCAAGTTTGAGGAAAAACTGGTGGCAGCAGGAGCAGCTTCGCTGAAGCTGGTTCCCCTGGGAGATCTTCACGGTAGCTGCGTGATAATAAAATGAGTTTTCGGACACGTCCCCAGAACTCATTTTATTATGAGTTCTGGGGACGTGTCCGAAAACTCATCCTAAGAATTCATTTAGGGCGGTACGTACTGTTTCGTCGCCACGTTTATAATAGAGAATTTCACCGTGCTCACCACCCGGGCCGGTGATTTTTTTGTGAAGGTTTTCGTTGGCTTCCCTCAGGGAAGGGTCCATTCGCGTTGCACTCTCAGGATGCTTAATTACACCAATGCAAGGTATGTCTGAATCCAGAAGCTCCTCCAGCAGTGTCATAAAGCCCGAGCAGTTCATTTCATGGCCGCCGATTTCATCAAGCAAAACCAGACTGATACGGTCTGCTTTTGCATGATCTAAAGCCTGTTTCAGAAGCTCTATGCCCCTGGTTTCGAATACTTCAAGATTAACCCGTGAACCAGAGGGGCCGGCAACCTTGAATACACCATCACTGGACAGGAGGTTTTCATCTGTGCTGCTTACGCAGGTATGAGCCTGAATCGGAGCATTAGCGGGTGCAAGCCTGAAACCTGTGCGTTTCTTGTCCCCACGGGTTGGAAATTGGATTCTCTGAACGGTAAAACCACCCACGCCTTTGCCACCGGGGCCATTATCAAATTCAGGGCCGTAGCGGGCCTGAAGAACTTCTCGTATTAAAGTTGATTTGCCCGTTTGGATAGGGCCTTCAATAAACAGATTATTCATCTGAAATTTTCTCCCATATGCATTTCTTAAGCTATTTATCGAAAATAGACTCTTTCGCCTGATTCATTATACTCCGAAGCCGAGCAATCTACAAAGTCAAGTTTAGAGCTTTCCGCCATTTCCTATTTTTAATAAACCTAACACTTTGTTTTTAAAAAACTCACCACAAAGAAAAAAATGTTGTATAATGTTCTATAATTATGAAGTGCTAGAAAAGTATGCAAAATCAATAATATTAGGGAGGATAGGAGGATAGAAGAATGGCAGGAATGACTGAAGAAAAAGCAAAGGAAATGTATCACGGCGGAATGGACTGTGGACAGGTTACCTTCGGTTATGGTCTGGAGCTTATGGGAATGGAGCCCGAGTATGGGTACAAGGCCGCAGCTTGTTTCGGCGGTGGAATGTTTCATGGTCACACATGTGGATGCGTAACGGGTGGCCTGATGGCTATAGGAATGAAGTACGGTCACTACAAAATGAACGACCCTGAAGCCAAGGAAGAAATGATGAAAAAGAAGGCTGAATTTGAGGAGGCGTTCATTGCTGAACACGGAACCCTTATCTGCAGGGAACTTCTGGGATATAACATTCCTGAGGACATGGAAACAATAATGCAGAAGGGTCTGCTTGACTCACTCTGTCCGAAACTGGCGGTAACTGCATGTAACATCCTGGAGGAACTTCTGTAGCGAAGTCTGATTGGAATAAACTCTGAAAAGAGAGAGAAAGGCCTGAAGTTGCAAAAGACAGCACCGGGTTTTTCATAGGGAAGAAATAAAAAAGAGATTTTTAGAAATGTTGGCATGCCAACATTTCTTTTTTTATTGTGTGGTATTATTCAAGCATTAAATTATGCAGGTGTTTGATTATGAAAGCATCAGATAATGGGAGGAAACACCATGAAAAACAGAAAGTTAAAATCATTTGTACTAATAATGCTGTGCATTACAGTTGCCTTTGCTTTTGCATCATGCGGAAGCGGCGACCAGGAGAAGACAGATAATGGAGATACAGTAACCTTTACGGACAGCTGCGGCCGAGATGTTGAGATACCGGCAAATATCCAGAAAGTGGCTCCAGCAGGAGCAGTAGCTCAGATGGTAATCATGCCACTGTCGCAGGATAAACTGGTGGGAATCGCAAATGCACCTAGCGAAAATGAAACAAAATATGTTTCCGAGGAACTGGCTGACATGCCTGTATTTGGACAGTTCTACGGGAGCAATCCGAATTTGAACAAAGAAGCAATTCTTGCCGCTGATCCACAGCTGATTATCGATGTTGGTGACATGAAGCCAACCCAGAAGGAAGATATGGACAGCATTCAGGAGCAGACTGGACTACCGGTGATATTCGTAGAAGCCTCCCTGGACAAGTTCCCGGAAGCATATAGAACCCTGGGTGAGCTTCTTGGGAATAAAGACAAGGGTCAGGAACTTGCCGCATTTATAGAAAACACCCTTAAGATGGCTGAAGAAAATTCAGCAAAGATAAGCGACAAGAAAACCGTTTTCTATGGGGGCGGCCCCGAAGGACTTGACGGTAATGCCGAGGGTTCAGTTCAGGCGGATGTAATTGATATCATCGGGGCAGAGAACGCACTTGTAGTTGATGAGATTAATAACAAAGGCGGAGGAAATCCGGTTAACATGGAACAACTTTACAATATGGATCCGTATATAATTCTTACAACTGAAGGCGGAAGCTATGATAAAATTGGAAGTAGCGATGCCTGGGCGAAACTGACTGCGGTTCAGAATGGCAACTACTATGAAATTCCGAATACGCCTTACAACTGGATGAGTCAGCCTCCATCAATGAATAGAATTATTGGAATCTGGTGGTTGGGCAACCTGGTTTATCCTGAGGTATACGATTACGATATTGCGGGCAAAGCTCAGGAGTTCTTCAAACTTTTCTACGATTATGAACTTACAGAAGATGAAGCGGCAGATATTCTCGCCAACTCTTCACTAAAATAAGTTTCGGATGAGTTTTCGGACACGTCCCCAGAACTCACTCAAACTCACAGAGTTCGCAATACTAATTATATGGAGAATAAATGAAAGAAAAAAACAAGTTAAAAACACTTATGCTTGCGGCGGCCTTCGTTGTGGTATTCTTCGGGTCCTTCATGCTGGGGCGTTATCCGATTATGCCCGATGAGCTAGTAAGGATTCTGCTTTCGAAGTTCTTTGACATTCAGCAGACCTGGCCGGATGCGGCGGAGACAGTTGTTTTCCAGATAAGACTTCCTAGAGTGCTGTCTGCAGGACTTGTAGGAGCGGCCCTGTCGGTTGCAGGCGTTTGTTATCAGGGAATTTTCCAGAACCCCATGGTTTCACCTGGGGTTCTTGGTGCGTCTTCAGGCGCGGGTTGCGGAGCGGCGCTGGCAATCCTTTTGGGAATGCCAGCACTGTCCACTTCACTTATGGCCTTCATCTTCGGTCTTGGTGCAGTTATGCTGGCTTACCTGATCAGTCTAAAGAGCAAAATCAATCCTATCCTTGCAATGGTGCTGGCAGGAATGCTTATCAGTACACTGGCAAGTTCGGGAATATCCTTCATCAAGCTGGTGGCAGATACGGAGGAAACTCTTCCCGCAATTACATACTGGCTCATGGGCAGTCTGGTTTCAATTGAACCGGGCGATATTGCTTTTGCGATAATTCCTATCACACTGGGGCTGGTGCCACTGGTAATGCTGCGATGGAGAATCAATCTGCTGACTGTAGGAGATGAAGAAGCCCTGTCGATGGGAATAGACACGGGAAAGCTTCGCCTTCTGGTGATTGTTTGCGCTACACTGCTGACTGCACTCAGCGTTTCGATCAGCGG
>JAQVOT010000002.1 GCA_028702415.1 Eubacteriales bacterium | reverse complement strand
TGGTGATGTGGCCTCTGCTCAGCTGGTATATGAACTTGTAAATGGGAGGGATTTGAGGACTGCTGCTGAATCGGCGGTATCCGCGGCCGGTGAATACATCGGAATGAAGACAAAGTGACGGTTAACTGTGTATATTATTAAGAAAGGACAGGAAAGAAATGATCAGTACTGATAATGTAAAAAAAGCAAACAGCCTTAAGATTGAAACAATAATAAAGAATCTGAAAAAAAGAGATATCACGGGATACTATGCGGAAGACAGGTCGGAAGCTCTGAAACTGGCATTAGATGTAATTCCTGAGGGGGCCACAGTTGGAAAGGGCGGAAGTGAAACCATGAACCAGCTGGGGATAATCCCTGTTTTAAAGGAAGGTAATTACACCTTACTGGATGCATTTGCATCAACTAATCCAGAAGTACAGAAGGAAACCAAGAGGAAAATTTTCTTTGCCGATGTAATGCTCACCAGTGCAAATGCAATAACCCTGAATGGGGAAATCGTGAACATTGACGGGACGGGAAACAGAATGGCAGCTGTTATATGGGGCCCTGACAAAGTGATTTTTGTTGTTGGGACCAACAAGATTGTAGAGAGTGTGGATAATGCTGTCGACAGAATTAAATGCGATGCCTGTCCTCCAAATTGTATACGTCTCGGCAAGAAGACTCCTTGCGCAATCACCGGAAAGTGTGGGGACTGCCTGTCCCTGGGGAATACCACATGCTGTCATACAATAGTGACCAGATTCTCAAGCATTGAAGGCAGAATGCATGTAATAATGGTAAACGAGTCCCTGGGATTCTAGAAAATATGAGAAAAATAAAGCTGATGTCATGCCGACATCAGCTTTTTTATTGTGAGCAACCTCTAATTCTTCGGGCTAAGAAGGGAGCCCTGTTAAGACCTGGTTCATTGAAAATACCATATCTTGCGGGAAAATTAATCTTACAGTGGGTTTTACACTAGAATATAGGCACAGAGTAAGCGGTGTACAAGAGACAATAGCTAAACCCCTTGAAAACACTGGATTAATGCTTAAAAAAAGGTTAAAAAATAATTAAAAAAATACTTGATTTTGCATTCGGCATTTGTTATGATGTTAGAGCTTGTGTAAGGCGAAGAAGTGGGAAGTTACCGCGCTATCGGATAATTTCCACGGAGAACAGTCCCTACTTGATCGGGGGCGAAGGGATTCGCTGAAGTTTTGTTGTGGGTAAACAAATGGAAACACACTAAGGCGTGTACGAAGCAAGCAAAACAACTGTACACGTTGGAATTTCAAGCATTGAACCCCTTGTACAAGCATAGCGAAAACTGTACAAAAGCAAGTTATAGGAGGAAAAAAATGAGCGAATTACAGAAAATCAGAATTAAGCTTAAAGCTTATGACCACGCCCTTCTGGATGCTTCAGCAGCAAAGATTGTTGAAACAGCACAGAAGACTGGAGCCGAAGTATCAGGCCCGATTCCGCTTCCAACGGAAAAAGAAGTTATCACTATTCTGAAAGCTGTTCACAAATACAAGGATTCCAGAGAACAGTTCGAGCAGAGAACACACAAGAGACTGATTGATATCACCAGTGCAACTGCAAAGACAACAGATGCACTTACCAAGCTGGATATGCCTGCTGGTGTAGATATTGAGATCAAGCTGTAGGGCATGAGCCTGAAGCGAAGTCTCGAGAAAGCGAGAAGGGAACTCACCCTTATTAAGGACGGCGCATGACATGAATCGCAAGTCCGCTGTAAAGCGGCCAGCGAGTTGCAAGGAGCGATGCAGATGGTGCACCGGCCCGCTGTTAGGAAAGAGAGGAAAATAAAACATGAAGACACTTTTAGGAAAGAAACTGGGAATGACTCAGATCTTTACTGAAGCAGGCGCAGTTATTCCTGTAACAGTAGTTGAGGCAGGACCTATGACTGTAACTCAGGTTAAGACTGTTGAGACAGACGGCTATGATGGAGTACAGGTTGGTTTTGAAGAAGCAAAGCCACAGAGGGTAAACAAACCAATGACCGGCCACTTTGAAAAGGCTGGATCAAAGCCGATGAAGCACATCATCGAGTTCAGACCTGATGAAGGCGAAACTTACGAAGTTGGACAGCTTATAGATGTTTCCGAATTTGAAGAAGGCAGTAAGCTGGATGTAACCGGAACTTCGAAGGGTAAGGGAACTCAGGGTAACATCAAGAGACATGGACACCACAGAGGTCCTATGAGCCACGGTTCAAAGCACAGAAGACTTGCCGGTGCACTGGCAGCAGGTACTTACCCCTCAAGAGTATTCAAGGGAAACGATGGTCCGGGAAGAATGGGCCGTGAAACAGTGACAGTTCAGAACGTAGAACTGGTTAAAGTTATTGCAGACAGAAACCTTATGCTGATTAAGGGTGCTATCCCCGGAAACAAGGGCGGAATCGTTCGCATCCATTACGCGGTAAAGGGTCAGGATAAATAATGACTTCAGGAAGGAGGAAGTAAGATGTCAAAAGCAACAATGCTGAACATGGCAGGCGCTGAGGCGGGCACGATTGAACTATCCGATGCAATTTTCGGAATCGAGCCAAACCTGAACGCAGTTCATGAAGTAGTTAAGAACATATTAGCTAACAAGAGACAGGGCACACAGTCCGCTAAGACCAGAGCTGAAGTCAGAGGCGGCGGCAGGAAGCCTTTCAGACAGAAGGGAACAGGTCGTCACAGACAGGGTTCATCAACAGACCCAACACAGGTTGGAGGCGGTATCGTATTCGCACCAAAGCCTAGAAGCTACAGATACACCTTGCCTAAGAAACTGAGAAAGCTGGCAATGCTCTCAATGCTTTCATCAAAGGCTCAGGAAAATGAATTGATCGTAGTTGATGAAATCAGGTTCGAGGGACCAAAAACAAAGGAAATGGTTAAGATGCTGGGAGCAATCAAGGCCGAGAAGAAAGCATTAATAGTAATGGCTGAAAAAGACGATAATATTATTAAGTCAGCAGCAAACATTCCTGGAGTTAGAACAGCACTGGTTAACACAATGAATGTTTATGAAATCATTAACCACAACAGCCTGATACTGACTCAGGATGCAGTAAAGAAAATTGAGGAGGTGTATGCATAATGAAGACTCCTTACGATGTAATAATCAAACCTGTAGTCTCCGAAAAATCAATGGAAGATGCACAGAAGAAAAAGTACACATTCAAGGTTGCAGTTAATGCAAACAGGACAGAAGTCAAGAATGCTGTAGAGGAAATATTCGATGTTGAAGTAAAGAAAGTAAACATCATGAACGTTGTAGGAAAGAAGAAAAGAATGGGAAGATACGTTGGTACAACTGCTGCAACAAAGAAAGCAGTCGTAACACTTACTCCAGCAAGTAAGGAAATCGAATTCTTCCAGAGTCTGTAATACAGGAGGTAAGAAGAAATGGGAATTAAAAAATACAATCCGACAACTCCTGGTTTAAGAGGAATGACGGTTTCCACATTTGAGGAAATCACAAGCACTACACCGGAGAAGTCACTGACGGTAACTCTTAAGAAACACTCAGGAAGAAATTCAAGGGGAAAAATCACTGTTAGACACAGAGGTGGCGGCTACAGACCGAAGTACAGAATTATCGACTTCAAGAGAGATAAGGACAGCATTCCCGGAACGGTAGCTACCATAGAATATGATCCTAACAGAAGTGCTAACATCGCACTGATTAATTACGCAGACGGTGAAAAGAGATACATCGTTGCTCCTAACAAACTCAAGGTTGGCGACGTGTTAGTATCCGGACCTGATGCCGATATCAAGGTCGGAAACGCACTGCCTGTTGCAAACATTCCTATCGGTACAGTGGTACACAACATTGAACTGAAGCCTGGCAAGGGCGCACAGATGGTAAGATCCGCAGGAAACGGCGCACAGCTCATGGCGAAGGAAGGCAAGTACGCATCACTGAGACTGCCATCCGGCGAAGTGAGAAAGGTACGACTGGAATGCAGGGCAACAATCGGAGAAGTTGGTAACATAGATCACCAGAACATCCAGATTGGTAAAGCAGGAAGAAAACGTCACATGGGTATCAGACCTACAGTTAGAGGTTCGGTAATGAACCCTAACGATCATCCACATGGTGGTGGTGAAGGTAAGACCGGAATCGGTCGTGTAAGTCCGGTAACACCTTGGGGTAAGCCTGCCCTTGGATACAAGACAAGAAAAAAGAAGAATCCTACAGATAAATATATCGTTAAGAGAAGAAACGAAAAATAAGGAAAGGAGCAATAATTAAATGGGTAGATCACTGAAAAAGGGTCCTTTCGTAAACGTAAAGCTGCTGAAAGCAATCGATGAAATGAACGCAGCTAACGAAAAGAAGGTCGTTAAAACATGGTCAAGACCATCAACCATTTTCCCACAAATGGTTGGGCATACAATCGCAGTGCATGACGGCAGAAAGCACGTGCCTGTATACATCACAGAAGATATGGTTGGCCACAGATTAGGAGAATTTGCTCCTACAAGAACCTATAGAGGCCATGCAGCAGATAAAAAGTCAAAAGGTTGATGAAAGGAGATAATTAGAAATGGAAGCAAAAGCACTTGCAAAGTACGTAAGAATGTCTCCTTCAAAGATTAAGCCTGTTGTTGATTTAGTAAGAGGCAAAGACTTAAATGAAGCATTGACAATTCTTAAATTCACTCCTGGCAAGGGAGCTGAAATCGTAGAAAAAGTCGTTCAGTCTGCAGCTGCAAATGCAGATGTTAAGGAAATGAACGCAGATAACCTCTACGTAGCCGAAATATTCGCTCATCAGGGACCGACAATGAAAAGATGGAGGGCCGGAGCACAGGGCAGAGCATCAATAATCTTAAAGAGATCAAGCCATATAGGCTGCACTCTTAAGGAAAGGGAGGTTAACTAATGGGTCAGAAGGTAAGTCCACACGGATTAAGAGTTGGCATTATTAAAGACTGGGATTCAAAGTGGTATGCAGACAAGAATAAGTTTGCTGACTTCCTGGTTGAAGACAACAAAGTAAGAGAATATGTTAAGAAAAAGCTGTATGCCGCAGGCGTTTCAACAGTAGTAATCGAAAGAGCTGCTGACAGCAAGATAAAGGTTATCGTAATGACAGCTAAGCCTGGTATGGTAATCGGAAGATCCGGAACCGGAATCGATGATCTGAAGGCTGAACTTGAAAAGATGACCGGAAAGAGCGTTGTGCTCGATATCAGAGAAGTAAGAAGAGCTGAACTGGACGCGCAGCTGACTGCTGAATCAATCGCTCAGGCACTGGAAAGAAGAGTATCCTTCAGAAGGGCTATGAAGCAGGCCATCGGCAGAACAATGAAGGCTGGTGCGAAGGGTATCAAGGTTCTCGTATCAGGAAGACTGGGCGGAGCCGAAATCGCCAGATCAGAAAAGTACAGTGAAGGTAATGTTCCTCTCCACACTCTGAGAGCTGATATTGACTATGGTTTTGCAGAAGCTGATACCACTTATGGCAAGCTGGGAATCAAGGTTTGGGTAAACCATGGCGAAATTCTTGACAAGGGTCTGAAATCCTCTGTTCCTGAAGAAAAGAAGGAAGGCAGAGGACGCGACGGCAAGAGAAGAGATGGCGAAAGAAGACCTAGAAGAGATGGCGAAAGAAGGCCTAGAAGAGACGGCGAAAGAAGACCTAGAAGAGACGACAGAGATGAAGCTCCTAAGGCAGTTAATCCTCGTAAGAGAAGTGCTGTTAAGGAAGAACCAAAGCCGGTAGAGCCAGAAGTAGTTGAATCTCAGGTTGGGGAAGCACAGGTTGAAGCAGCTCCCGCTGCAGCTCCTGCAGAAGAATAGACAGTAGAGAAAGGAGGAACACGATATGTTAATGCCAAAGCGCGTTAAACACAGAAAAGTTCATAGAGGCAGAATGACCGGAAAAGCCACTAAGGGCAACACGATCACTTATGGTGATTACGGTCTTCAGGCCACAGAATGTGGATGGATTACTTCAAATCAGATCGAGGCAGCCAGAATTGCTATGACAAGATCTGTAAAAAGAGGTGGTAAGGTTTTCATCAAAATCTTCCCACATAAATCAGTAACGAAGAAGCCTGCTGAAGTACGTATGGGTTCCGGTAAGGGTGCTCCTGAGTACTGGGTAGCAGTAGTAAAGCCAGGCAGAATATTGTTCGAGATTCAAGGCGTAACAGAAGAACAGGCAAGAGAGGCTATGAGACTCGCATCACACAAACTGCCAGTCAAGTGTAAGTTTGCCATCGCAGACAGAGAGGGTGGTGAAGCATAATGGAATTAAAGAAAATCAGGGAAATGTCAGAGCAGGAATTAAATGCTGAACTGAACAAAATGAAGAAAGACCTCTTTAATCTCAGATTCCAGCATGTGACAGGACAGCTTGAAAACCCAATCCTGCTGAGAGATACAAAGAGAGATATCGCAAGAGTAAAAACAATCTTAAGAGAAAAAGAGCTGGCAAGAGCTGAAGGCTAAAGAAAGGAGGATGAATTATGGCAGTTGACAGAAACAGCAGAAAGACATTAGTCGGTATGGTAACAAGTGACAAGATGGATAAGACAATCGTTGTAGCAGTAGAAGACTTCGTAAGGCATTCCCTTTATGGTAAGGCTGTAAAGAGAACTAAGAAGGTTAAGGCTCACGATGAGAACAACGAGTGTGAAATCGGCGATAAAGTTAGAATTATGGAAACAAGACCTCTATCAAGAGACAAGAGATGGAGACTTGTTAAAATCGTAGAAAAAGTTAAGTAAGGAGGCACCTTAAAATGATTCAAACTGAAACAAGATTAAAGGTTGCTGACAACTCCGGAGCTAAGGAACTTTTAGTAATCCGTATTTTGGGCGGTACTTACCGTCAGTATGCGAACATTGGTGATGTGGTCGTTTGTGCAGTAAAGGAAGCAACACCTGGTGGCGCAGTAAAGAAGAGTGAAGTTGTCAGAGCTGTTGTGGTTAGAACGAAGACCGGTGCCAGAAGAGCAGATGGCAGCTATGTAAAGTTTGACCAGAACGCAGCAGTAGTAATAAAGGAAGATATGCAGCCAGTTGGAACCCGTATATTTGGACCAGTTGCCAGAGAACTGAGAGACAAGGGCTTCATGAAGATCGTATCCCTTGCACCGGAAGTATTATAGGAGGTATCAAATGAAAATCAAGAAAGATGATACAGTAATCGTACTTACCGGCAAAGATAAGGGAAAGACCGGTAAAGTAATAAAGGCAATGCCTAAAGAAGGCAAAGTTATCGTTGAAGGAGTAAATGTGCAGACAAAGCATCAGAAGCAGACTCAGAAGGTTGCAGCTGAAATCAAGCATCAGGAAGGTCCGATCGACGTATCAAACGTTGCATTCTATGACGCGAAGGCAAAGAAAGCTTCAAGAGTCGGCTACAAGATGGACGGCGATAAAAAAATCAGAGTTGCAAAAGCAACAGGCACAGAAATTGACTGAGAAAGGAGGAGACGGTTTTGACAGCAAGATTAAGAGAAATATATAGGAATGAAGTGTTCCCTGCACTGAAGGAACAGTTCAACTATGGTAATGTAATGCAGGTTCCTAAGCTTGAAAAGGTTACAATAAACATGGGTCTTGGTGAAGCAAAGGAAAATGCCAAGATTCTGGAAAGCGCAGTTAACGAGATTGCACTGATTACAGGTCAGAGACCGGTAGTGACTAAGGCTAAAAAATCAATCGCTAACTTCAAAGTCAGACAAGGCATGCCTGTTGGCGCCAAGGTTACACTTAGAGGCGACAACATGTATGAATTCATCGACAAGCTTTTCAACATCGCTCTTCCAAGAGTGAGAGACTTTAAGGGCGTTAGCAGAAACTCATTCGATGGTAGAGGAAACTACTCAATGGGTATCAAGGAACAGCTCATTTTCCCTGAAATCAACTACGATAAGGTTGATACAATCAAGGGCATGAACATCGTATTCACCACAACGGCTAAGACAGACGAAGAAGCTCAGGCACTTCTGTCTGCAATGGGACTGCCGTTTGAAAAGTAAGGAGGGAAGTAATGGCAAAGACATCTCTTAAGGTAAAGCAGCAGAGAGAACCTAAGTTTTCAACTCGCGCTTATTCGAGATGTAGAATCTGCGGAAGACCTCATTCAGTACTGAAGAAGTATGGAATCTGCAGAATCTGCTTCAGAGAGCTTGCTTATAAAGGTGAGATTCCTGGTGTTAAAAAAGCGAGCTGGTAAAAGTAATCGTATCTATTCGTTAAGTTGTAATTCATTCGCAGGCGAGTGAAAACAATACTGGCGAAGGAAGGAGAAACAGAAATGACAATGACAGATCCAATTGCGGATATGCTGACTAGAATCAGAAATGCAAATACCGCAGGGCATCCGACAGTTGAAATTCCCGCATCAAAGATGAAGAAGTCAATAGCAGGAATACTGAAGGAAGAAGGTTACATCGAAGGTTTCGAAGTGATCAGTGATAAGAAGCAGGGCATCATCAAAGTAACAATGAAGTATGGTGCCGGCAAGGAAAGAGTTATCAGCGGAATCAAGAAGATTTCAAAGCCTGGACTCAAGACTTATGCAAAAGCAAACGATATTCCTAGAGTTCTTGGCGGACTTGGAATCGCTATCGTCTCCACTTCAAAGGGAGTAATCAGCGACAAGGAAGCAAGAAAGCTTGGAATCGGCGGCGAAGTAATTTGTTACGTTTGGTAGGAGGTAGATTAGATGTCAAGAATAGGATTTAAGACAATTGATATTCCTGCCGGCGTTGAAATTAAGATTGATGGAAATCTCGTTTCCGTTAAGGGCCCTAAGGGCGAGCTGCAGGAAAAAATCAGCGATCTGCTTACAGTTGAAATCAAGGACGGCGTTCTTGAAGTAAAGAGATCAACTGATAAAGCAGAAGACAGATCACAGCATGGTCTGGCAAGAACTCTGATCAACAACATGGTTGTCGGAGTAACAGAAGGTTATCAGAAAAAACTTCAGCTAGTTGGTGTCGGCTACAAGACCGAAAAGAAAGGCAACACTCTGGTTATGAATATTGGATATTCACATCCGGTTGAAATGCCGGATCCTGAAGGAATTGTAACTGAATGCCCGGATGCAAGCACAGTAATCGTTAAAGGTATAAACAAAGCAGAGGTTGGAAACTATGCTGCAAATGTGAGAGCCTGGAGAAAGCCTGAACCTTACAAGGGCAAGGGCATCAAGTACGAAGGTGAACACGTTCGCAGAAAAGAAGGTAAAACCGGCGTTAAAGCTTAAAGAAAGGAGTAATGCAAAATGGCAAAAGAAAGCAGAAATGATAAGCGTGTTGTCAGACATGCAAGAATCAGAAAAAACCTTAGCGGCACTCCTGAAATGCCTAGACTTTGTGTTTTCAGAAGCAACAAGAACATCTCGGCTCAGATTAATGACGATGTTAACGGTGTTACACTTGTTTCTGCATCAACAATGGAAAAGGAATCAAAGGCTGACGTTAAGAACGGCGGCAACAAGGAAGCTGCAAAGGCAGTTGGAGAAACTATCGCAAAGAGAGCACTGGCAAAGGGTATTGAAAATGTATGCTTTGACAGAGGCGGATTCCTCTATCACGGCAGAGTCAGAGAACTGGCTGAAGGTGCTCGTGAAGCAGGACTAAAATTTTAACGGGAGGTAACAAGATGAGAAAAGCTTTAGATGCATCAAAGCTGGAATTAACTGAAACAATAGTTAATATCAGACGTGTTGCTAAGACCGTTAAGGGCGGTAGAAATATGAGATTCTCCGTAACAGTGGTAGTTGGCGATGGCGAAGGTCATGTTGGCGTTGGTCTCGGCAAAGCACTGGAAATCCCTGAAGCAGTAAGAAAAGCAACAGAAGATGCTAAGAAAAATGTAATCAAGGTATCCACATTAGGTACAACAATTCCTCATAGACAGCTGGGCGTATTCGGCGCAGGAAGAGTTCTTATTATGCCGGCGACTCCTGGTACTGGCGTAATCGCAGGTTCATCAGTTCGTACAGTTCTGGAAGCTGCAGGCATTAAGGATGTCAGAGCCAAGTCCATCGGATCCAAAAATATCGGAAACATGGCATACGCTACTTTGGAAGGGCTAAAAAACCTGGTAACAATCGAAGAAGTAGCCAAAAAAAGAGGAAAGACTAAGGAAGAAATCTTTGGATAAGGAGGAAGTAATAATGGCAAAGATGATTAAAGTCACTTTAACAAAAAGTGTTATTGGCGCTTCCCCTAAGCAGAGAAAAGTAGTAGAAGCGTTAGGACTTAAGAAGATGCAACAGTCAGTTGAAATGGTTGATTCTCCGGTAACAAGAGGAGCAATCAGCAAGGTTTCGCATCTCTTAACTGTAGAAGAGTGATAGATAGGGAGGTGCATTAGAAATGAAACTGCATGAATTAAAGGCGGCTTCTGGCGCAACTAAAGCCCCTAAAAGAAAGGGCCGTGGTACAGGAACCGGAAACGGAACAACAGCCGGCAGAGGCATGAATGGACAGAAGTCCAGATCAGGCGGCGGTGTCAGACTGGGTTTCGAAGGTGGACAGATGCCTCTTTACAGGAGAATTCCGAAGAGAGGTTTCACAAACATCTGGGCAACAGAATACAGTATTCTTAATGTGAGTGACTTAAACAGGTTTGAAGCCGGCAGCACGGTAGATCCTGAGACAATCAAGGCTTCAGGACTCACCAAGCAGGTTAAAGACGGCATTAAGATCCTTGGAAAAGGTAACCTGGAAAAAGGACTGACAGTTAAGGCCCATAAGTTCAGCCAGACAGCTATAGAAAAGATTGAAGCTGCCGGAGGAAAGGCAGAGGTGATCTAATGGAGATGCTCAGAACAGTATCAAAAGCCTGGAACATTCCGGATATTAGAAAAAAGATAATATTTACGCTTTGCATGCTTGTTATCTTCAGAATTGGAGCTCAGATTCCGGTTCCTGGAATGGACCGGGAAGTTCTGGCCCAGACTTTTGACAGTGACACAGGACTATTTGCGCTGTTCAATCTGTTCTCGGGAGGTGCGTTCAGTAACTTTACTATTTTCGCATTGAGTATCACACCTTACATCACCGCATCCATCATTCTCCAGCTCCTGACAATCGCAATTCCGGCTCTGGAAAGATTGTCGAGAGAGGGAACAGAAGGAAGAAAGAAAATTGCTCAGTACACACGTTATCTGACTGTTGCACTGGCAGTTGTACAGGCTATAGGCGTAACAATCGGTCTTTTCAGACAGGCGCTTATATCAACAGATGTTTTCTCTATTATTGTTATCGTTATGGTTCTAACCGCAGGCACCGCATTCCTGATGTGGCTGGGTGAACAGATTAACGAAAACGGAATTGGAAATGGAATTTCACTGATTATATTCGCAGGCATAATAGCAAGGTTGCCATCTGCAATCCAGGCAATCTGGTCTAAACTGCAGGATGGAACAATGAGCATTGTAACACTGATTCTGTTTCTGATCTTCTGTGTAGCAGTAATCGTTGGAATAATTTTAGTCCAGCAGGGGCAGAGAAGAATTCCTGTACAGTATGCAAAAAGAGTAGTTGGCAGAAAGATGTATGGCGGACAGGCTACACACATTCCACTTAAGGTAAATCAGGCTGGAGTTATTCCGGTAATTTTCGCAATGGCCTTCCTGCAGTTCCCACTGACCATTACATATTTTATGAAAGCTCAGGGAGACGCAGCAATGTGGATTGAGAAGTGGTTGGCACCTACAGGTTCACCTGGTGTGTGGGTTTATGCTGCATTCAACGCAGTACTGATTATATTTTTCACATACTTTTATACTTCTGTAACATTCAATCCGATGGAAGTTGCAGGTAATCTGAAGGCTAATGGCGGATTTATTCCAGGTATCAGACCCGGCAAAACAACAGTTGAATATCTTAACAAAGTAATGACAAGAATTACTTTCGTAGGCGCTTTATTCCTCGCGGTAGTGGCAATTCTGCCTACAATAGTAAGTGAAATGGGAGGGCTGTCCTTCCATTTTGGAGGAACGTCGCTGCTGATTGCAGTGGGTGTTGCTCTAGATACAATGAAACAGCTTGAGAATCAAATGGTAATGAGAAACTATTCAGGATTCCTGAAGTAGGTAAATAATCCAAGACATGAGTCTGGGAGGTAACAGATGAACTTGATATTATTAGGCCCTCCGGGAGCAGGCAAAGGCACCCAAGCCGCAAAGATTGTTGAGAAATATAACATTCCTCATATCTCAACAGGCGATATTTTCAGAGAGAACATAAAAAACGGAACAGAACTTGGCAAAAAGGCTAAGGAATACATGAATGCCGGCCAGCTTGTTCCGGATGAACTCGTTATAGAAATCGCTACTGACAGGCTGACAAAGGATGATTGTACGGACGGATTCGTTCTCGACGGTTTTCCTAGAACAGTTTTTCAGGCAGAAGAGCTGGATAAGTTTCTATCTGCCATGGGAAGTAAAATTGATCATGTTCTGTATCTGGACGTTAACAGAGAAGAACTGATGATCAGAATTACAGGCAGACGTATCTGTACCAATTGTGGCGCATCATTCCACCTTGTAAATATTCCACCCAAACAGGATGGAATCTGCGATGTATGTGGAGCAGAACTGATTCAGAGAAAAGATGATAGCGAGGAAACTGCTTCCAACAGAATCGAAGTTTACAACAGGGAAACTAAACCTCTCGTAGAATACTATGAGAAGGCCGGAAATCTTTCACATATCGATGGCACATTAGGTTTAGAAAATGAATTCAATGCAATAGTTGGCATATTAGGTGAATAGGCATGATCATAATTAAATCTGATTCAGAAATTGATTTAATGAGGGAATCGGGCAAGGTGACAGGCTTCATTCTTAAAGAACTGGAGAATATCATCAAGCCCGGCCTATCAACAGCCGACATAGACAGCTTTGTTGAAAAGACAATACGCGGAGCCGGAATGATTCCTACATTTAAAGGTTATGGAGGATTCCCGGCAAGCGCATGTGTTTCCATCAATGAAGAAGTCGTTCATGGGATTCCGGATAAAAAAAGAATTCTGAGAGAAGGTGACATCGTAAGTGTTGACGTGGGATCCACATATAAGGGATACGTCAGCGACGCAGCAAGAACCTATCCTGTGGGAAAGGTTAGCGATGAGGCAGAACATATTATTGATGCCGCAAGAGAAAGCTTCTACGCAGGGCTCCAGTTCTGCAAAGTAGGTTGCAGGCTGTCAGACATATCAAATGCGATTCAGGTATCAGCAGAGGGTGAAGGATTCAGTGTAATCAGAGATTTTGTCGGACACGGTGTTGGTCAGGAAATGCATGAAGATCCGCAGATTCCAAATTTCGGTAAAGCCGGAAGAGGACCAAGGCTCGCCAAAGGAATGGTGTTTGCCATTGAACCGATGATATGTGAAGGCACATACGATGTTAAAATGTTATCCAATGACTGGACAATAGTAACCCTGGACGGAAAATTATCAGCCCATTACGAAAATACTGTAGTTATTACAGAGGGTGAGCCTGAGCTGCTCACTTTGGGCGAATAGCTCCGAAGATAGCGAGGTGTAGAAATTATGGCAAAAAAAGACGTCATAGAGGCTGAAGGCATTGTTGTAGAAGCACAGCCCAATGCGATGTTTATAGTAGAACTTGGAACCGGACACAAAGTGCTCGCTCACGTATCCGGTAAAATAAGAAAAAACTAGATCAGAATTATTCCGGGAGACAGGGTTAAGGTTGAACTTTCACCATATGCCCTGACCCGCGGCAGAATCACATGGAGAGGCAAAGCCTAAACCATAAGAAATGGTTTAGCACGAAAGAAGGAGGAACAAAATGAAAGTAAGAGCTTCCGTAAAGCCTATGTGCGAAAAATGCAAGATAATCAAGAGAAATGGTAAAGTAATGGTTATCTGCGAGAATCCTAAGCATAAGCAGAAGCAAGGTTAAGCAAAGGTTACAACAGTAATAGTTATTATTTATAAGAACATCCCGTTTATATTACGAGTTCACAGATAAGGTAAGAGTGAATCACGTGACGGAAGATGGGAACAGGAGGAAAATATGGCTCGTATAGCCGGTGTAGACTTACCAAATGAAAAAAGAATTGAAGCTGGGCTTACCTATATTTATGGTATTGGCTGGGCAACATCCAGAGCTATTCTGGAGAAGACCGGAATTGACCCTTCAACAAGAGTAAAAGATCTGACTGAAGAAGAAGCCGGTAAAATCCGTAAGGTTATTGAAAATGATTACATCGTTGAAGGTGACCTTCGAAGAGACACGTCCTTGAATATCAAGAGACTAATGGAAATCGGTTGTTACAGGGGAATCAGACACAGAAGAGGTATGCCTGTAAGAGGACAGAAAACCAAGACAAACGCTAGAACTCGCAAGGGTCCTAAGAAGACCGTTGGTAGGAAGAAGAAGTAAAGGAGGTAGGAAGATATGGCTAAAGCTGCTAAGAAAGCTGTTAGAAAAAAGAGAAAAGAACGCAAGAACATTGAAAAAGGTCAGGCCCATATTCAGGCTACCTTTAACAATACATTAGTTACTCTGACTGACATGTCAGGTAACGCTCTTTCATGGTCAAGTGCTGGATCCCTGGGGTTCAGAGGATCAAGAAAGTCAACGCCGTTTGCCGCACAGTCCGCTGCAGAAGAAGCAGCCAAGGGTGCGATGGAGCACGGCCTTAAAATCGTTGAAGTTTACGTTAAGGGTCCGGGATCCGGCAGAGAAGCTGCTATTAGAGCTCTTCAGACTGCAGGACTTGAAATCACTATGATCAAGGATATCACACCGATTCCTCATAATGGTTGCAGACCACCAAAACGTAGAAGAGTCTAATAGAAGGGAGGATACCAAATGGCAAGATATACAGACGCTAATTGCAGACTTTGCAGAAGAGAAGGACAGAAGCTCTTCCTTAAGGGCGACAGATGTTACAGCACAAAGTGTGCCATGGAAAGAAGAGGTTATGCTCCCGGGCAGCACGGTCAGGGTAGAACTAAGTCTTCAGAATATGCGCTTCAGCTGAGAGAGAAGCAGAAGACCAAGAGATTCTATGGACTTCAGGAAGCTCAGTTCAGAAACCTGTTCGACAAGGCTGAAAGAAAGCAGGGAATCACAGGTGAAAACCTGCTGATCATGCTTGAAACAAGACTTGACAATGTAGTGTTCAGACTGGGATTTGCTTCATCAAGAAAAGAAGCAAGACAGCTTGTGAACCATGGGCATTTCACAGTAAATGGAAAGAAGGTAAACATTCCATCATTCACAGTAAAACCTGGCGACCTTATCAAGGTTAAGGAAAAGAGCAGCAACTCTCCTAAATTTAAGGAAGTAAAGGAAATGACTATCACTGTTCCTGAATGGATGTCTGTTGATGTTGAAAAGCTTGAGGGAAGAGTATTAACTGTTCCTACAAGAGAACAGATTGACACTCCGGTTGCAGAACACCTTATCGTCGAACTGTACTCCAAGTAATTTTCTGTCAGTAGTGGTGCTTTGCATTATTGCTTATGACAGAGAATTGACAGGGGCATACAAAAAATTGTATGCTTGAGTCAATATCAATTGGTGTAGATGTAAACTTGTTTACATCTGGCACAGTTATATACAAAGAAAGTGGATTGCTTTTGCATGAAACCTGAATACAGGAGGGTATAAACGTGATAGAAATTGAAAAACCAACAATCGAATGTATATATTCAAAAGACGATCCAAATTATGGAAAGTTTGTTGTAGAACCTCTGGAAAGAGGTTATGGAACAACTCTCGGAAACTCTTTGAGAAGAATACTTCTCAGTTCACTTCCGGGCGTAGCCGTTACATCAGTTAAGATTGATGGCATTCTTCATGAATTTTCAACTATCCCAGGTGTCAAGGAAGATGTTACAGAAATCATCCTGAATTTGAAGAAACTGGCAGTAAGACTGTCGGGTGAAGATGAGAAGAGGGTACTCATCAATGAAGTAGGACCTAAGGAAGTTACCGCTGCAGATATCCTGGCGGATTCCGATATCGAAATCTTCAACCCCGAGATGCACATTGCAACTCTTGATGAAAACACAACCCTCGTAATGGAAATCAATCTGGCGAGAGGCAGGGGCTATGTACCTGCTGAAATGAACAAGAGCGACAATATGCCGATTTCCGTTATTCCTACAGATTCAATTTACACACCTGTAAGAAAGTGCAACTTCACTGTAGAAAACACCAGAGTTGGGCATGTTACGGACTATGATAAGCTGATTCTGGAAATCTGGACAGATGGTTCAGTTACGCCAAGCGAAGGCGTGTCAATCGGCGCCAAGATTATGCAGGAACACCTGAATCTTTTTGTCGAACTCGACGATGCAGGCGGTGTAATAGAAATAATGATCGAACCTACAGTTAATCCGTCAGTGGTGGCTCTCAATATGACTATTGAAGAACTGGAACTGTCAGTAAGATCATTCAACTGCCTGAAGAGAGCAGCAATCAACACTGTTGAAGAGCTGACTCAGAAGAGCGAGGAAGAAATGATGAAGGTTAGAAACCTTGGTAAGAAATCACTGGACGAGGTAAAGAACAAGCTTGAAGAGCTGGGTCTGAGACTAAGAGAAAGTGACGAGTAAGAGAAGACCGGCTAGGGCCGGCGCAGGATATATTATAGGAGGAAAGCAGAAATGCCAGGATATAGAAAATTAGGCAGAGATTCAGCTCACAGAAAAGCTATGCTGAGAAATCTGGTTACCGATCTTCTGAGAGAAGGCAGGATTCAGACGACTGAGCACAGAGCCAAAGAAGCAAGAAAACAGGCTGAAAAGATGATCACACTTGGTAAGCGTGGTGACCTTCATGCAAGAAGACAGGCTATGGCTTATATTTTTGATGAAACGGTAGTAACCAAATTATTTGAAGAAATAGCACCAAAGTATTCTGACCGTCAGGGCGGCTATACAAGAATTCTGAAGCTGGGACCTCGTCAGGGAGATGCAGCAGAAGTAGTATTTCTCGAACTGGTTTAATACTGAAAGAAGAGCAAAACAGCATGACCGAAAGGCCATGCTGTTTTTTTGATAGATATAGGTTTATAAAAAGAAATCATATTGTTATGTAATACATATTTCAAATAATTGTTTATTAATCTTTTTTACAGGAGCTTCAGATAGGTTTGACAGGACTACTGTTACCAGCTCCAGCTCAGGGCACATCCAGAAACTGGCTCTGAAGCCATCGTCGTTGCCTTCGTGACCCAAAAGGGTATACCCCCGGGTAATATTGCTTCGAGTAGCATTGGCCAAGGTCTTATTTGCGCCTGCACAATGGGGTTTGTTGTCAACTGTCAACATCTGCCGGCGCATGAACCATCCAAGTCCCATCTTCTCGCCGTTGTTGGGCACAGTGGCGTATTCACGCCAGATTGAGTCATAGGTTTCCTTATGCAAAAGCAGGTCGTCCCGGCCTGTAGCAGATTTCATATGGGCCCGCCCCCAGCGGAGTAAATCTTCAAGGTTAGAGGTAAGAGTGGAGCTTGGTCCATGTTTGCGGTTATATGGATAGGTTTCCACTAGCTTTATCGATCTGTCAGAAATCTTCTCATGAGGCAGTGCCATGCCGGCCTGATTGTCAGCGATAGAGGTGGAAATCTGCTTAGGGTCTCCGGGATTTTGAATGAGATACGTATTTGAATCCCAGCCCGGCCTATCATATGTCTTCATTGTGGAATTAATCATTCCCGCAGGTTCCAGCAGGTATCTGGCGACGAAATCTTCATAGCTAAGAGAGCCGGTAGCATCAGGCATTCTGTCTGAGTACTCCGCAACGATCTGTCCCAGGATTTCATAGGCAACATTGCTGTATCTGAACAGATTCTTAGGCTTGCCGTTTTCATCTAATAGAGGATTGCCATATTCATCAGTCTCGGGAAATCCATAGAATTCAGGGTTTGTCTGGGGACACCAGAGCATTGGCTGTGCGATGCAGTCAGGGGATCCGTACACGTATCGTGCAAGAGATTTATCATCGGTTTCAGAATCTGCCCATTCATAATCCCGGCAATCCCCCAGGCCGGAGGTGTGAGTCAGCATATTCCACAGACGGATTTCATCAAATCGCCAATCACCAATGCGAGAATCAGTGCCGGGACCTTCAAATTTCAGTGCAGGCAGAATAAAGGAGAGCCTGTCGTAGAGCCCAAGAACTCCAGCCTCAACAAGTTTCATTATTGCAGAAGAAGTAAAAAGCTTAGATACAGAGGCGCAATGAAATATGTCTCCGGGTTGAAGCAGGTTAATGTCTGTACCATGAGACACTTTTCGTTTCGTGTAGTTACGATAACCACGGGCTCCCATGAAACAGTCAGGTTCATCAAGACCAAAACTTACCCCGGCAGCCAGTCCAGGCAGGTCGTTAAGATCAATGACATCATCTAGAAAGATGTTTAGTTTTTCAGTAAGTTCTTTTTTCATATAATACTCTATTAATTCAGAAAATTCAGGAAGTCATCGAAATCCTCAAAGCCGCTGTTAATGAATTCGAACAGTACCGGTTGCGTAAATTCGAATCTGTGTGTAAGCAAGAGATATGGATGCAGTGGATTTGCCGCAATCTTTGCTTCCAGCCTTCTTATTCCGGCTTCGGTATTCGACATGACAATGAGCTGGCCGAAATCGGTAAGAAAATATACACCGCTGACATCATTTGAAAGCATAAATATCCGTTCCTTTACATGGTCGTTTGTTTTTTTGAAAGCCATGAACATGCGACCGCTTTCGTGCTCTGTCATTATTGTGTTTAGACCCAAAGTGAATTCCCCCAGATTTTCTTCCAGCACATCTTCATCCACCATTACTTCATAAACCGAAATAAATTCCTCCTTCCTCAGCATCATAGCTGCCTCGGCACTGCTAATTTCAAAGCCTGAGCAATGCTCAAAACCGATAATCTCAAAATTTCTGACAACAACCTTTGAGACCACTATCTCATGTCTGCCATCCATTTCGATTACGGATTCGCAGAGGTAAGCGATACTGCCATCACCATATTCCTTTTCAATATCAATTGTATTCTTACAGAAGGTGGCCTTCACATACGCATCATAAATATCTAGAGGAAAGTCGTAGTCCGGATTCGTCAGTCGGCTTGCAGCTTCGTAGTCACGGCTGAAACAGCGCATGAGAAAATAGTTTACTGCCTGATAATCGGAGGTTATTATAACGCAAAGTCTGTCAAGGAGGTGGGTTTCTTCTTTTTGACTGAGTTTGGCATGATTATCAAAGATAAATCCATATTCGCCGATTCCGGCAGGCAAAGGCAGGTTTTGCTTACGATTGAAATCCTTCCAATGATTCATCAGCCAGCGAAACTCTTTTTCCGACAGAGAAATTCTGGATGCTCCAAGGCCGCCGATCAACGACTGCTCCATCTGGCGGGCTTCTTCTCCGAATTCACCTCTGATGGATGTGCATGTTTCCAGACCGGCTTCTTCACAGTCAATATAGAAGAACTGGTGAAATTCCCTACAGGGTCCCTCATCCATTTTCCAGTGCGCATACACCGCCAGAACACCTATAAGACGGGTGTCTGTCACATAGGCACTTTCGAAATTCCTGGAATAATTATTTATTTCGGAGGTAAGACCTCCTGTTATTACCTTCAGATCATTAGCATTCATGTGGGTAGTATATCACAAAATCCATGGGAAGAATCAACCACCTTATTCATTTTTGTGGTATAATGAACCGTATATGTACAGTTTTGAGGCAGGAGGTAGAAATGAAGAGATTATTTACGTCTGAATCAGTTACAGAGGGGCATCCGGATAAAATCTGCGACCAGATTTCCGATGCTATTGTTGATGCAATTATGGCAGAAGACCCCCAGGGGCGAGTGGCTGCTGAAACTACTGTGAACACAGGGTATGCCATGATTATGGGAGAAATAACCACAAAATGTTACGTGGATATTCCTAAAATCGCCAGAAAAGTAATATGTGAAATTGGATACGATAGAGCCAAATATGGTTTCGATGGAACAACATGTGCAATTATGACAGCTATTGATGAGCAGTCACCGGACATAGCACTTGGTGTTGATGAAAGCACAAATGCGGAGCATGATACAGGTGCAGGAGACCAGGGAATGATGTTCGGATACGCCTGTGACGAAACACCTGAGCTCATGCCTATGCCGATATCTCTTGCTCATAAACTGGCAATAAGACTCACGGAAGTGAGAAAGGACGGCACGCTTTGGTATCTGAGACCGGATGGTAAAACCCAGGTTACGGTGGAATATGATGATGATAAGGTTGTAAGGATCGATACAGTTCTTGTTTCAACACAGCACGATCCAAGTGTGTCCCAGGAACAGATAAAAGCCGATCTTATTGAGCATGTAATCAAAAAGGTTATTCCGCTGAGTCTGCTTGATCCTAATACCAAATACTTCGTGAACCCAACCGGCAAGTTCGTTATAGGAGGACCACAGGGGGATTCAGGGCTTACAGGACGCAAGATAATTGTTGATACATATGGCGGCTATGCACACCATGGAGGTGGAGCATTCTCAGGAAAAGATCCCACAAAGGTTGACAGAAGTGCCACTTATGCCGCCCGCTGGGTAGCTAAGAATATGGTTGCCGCAGGGCTTGCCAGAAAGTGCGAAGTGCAGGTGGCATATGCTATCGGCATTGCCAAGCCGGTATCAGTTATGGTTGATTCTTTCGGTACCGGAATATACAGTGATGAAAAGCTGGCAGAGCTTGTTGAGAAGCATTTCGATCTGAGGCCGGCCGCTATAATAAGCAAACTGGATCTGAGAAGACCTATCTACAGACAGGTGGCCGCATATGGACACTTCGGAAGAACTGACATTGATCTGCCCTGGGAGAAGCTGGATAAGGTGAGCGAACTCAAGAAGGAAGTCAGTCCTTATGGCGGAACAGAAATAGGTGAAGTTATAGATAACATATTTTACAGATAATAATCCATAAGAAAATGAGTCAGAATAATCAACCCAAGGCTCATTAAGGAGAAGAAAATGGGAACAAAAGTTGCAAAGTTTGGCGGATCTTCGGTAGCTGAAGGGAAGCAGATAGAAAAGATAAAGAAAATAGTTGAAGCTGACAAAGATATAAAATATATTGTTGTTTCCGCACCGGGAAAGCGTTTTGATGATGACAGCAAGATCACAGACCTTCTGTATCTCTGTAAGACTCATATTGAGCATAAGATTCCTTTCGAGCAGATATTTCAGGTTATTCACGACAGATACATCGCAGTAGAAAAGGAGCTGGGCGTAAATGTGGAAATGGAGCAAGAGCTAACAGCAATCAAGGAAGCTATTAAAGAAGGTGCAGGCGTTGACTACATTGTTTCAAGAGGTGAATATCTTAATGCCAGATTAATCGCAGCTTATCTTGGATTTGCATTCGTGGATGCCAAAGATATCATTCGTTTTAGCGACAAGGGC
>JAQVOT010000086.1 GCA_028702415.1 Eubacteriales bacterium | reverse complement strand
GAATTCGTAAAGGAGGCAAAGGAACTCGCAACGGTTTCTATAGCCCATACAGATGCAAGCTATGAAGATGCAAAAGCAGCAATAGATGCAGGAGCATCTCATCTGACTCACCTGTATAATGCCATGCCTCCGATTCACCACCGTAAACCCGGGGTTATCGGTGCAGGATCAGAAGCGGATGGTTCGGGGGGAGCAGAGGATAAAGCAGTGGTTGCTGAACTTATATGTGACGGATACCATGTTCATCCGAGTTCAGTCAGAATGGCATTCAAACTTTTCCCCGGACGCATATGTCTTATCAGTGATTCACTTAGATGCTGTGGCATGCCGCCAGGAAAATATGATCTGGGGGGGCAGGATGTGTTTCTGGAGGAAGGACAACCGGCACGGCTTGAGGATGGCACCATTGCAGGTTCTGCCAGCAATGTTTACACCTGCATGCTGAATGCCATTGAATATGGCATAGCTGAAGAGGAAGCCATACTGGCCGCAACACTGATACCGGCAAAACAAATCGCTGCAGATGAATTTATCGGCAGCATTGAATCCGGAAAATACGCTGACTTTATCATTTGTGACAATGAACTTAAACCACTTGAGATTTATATCGGAGGGACCAAGTTATAACACAGAATAATATGAAATATGAGATTCGTGATCTCTCACTTGCCCAATACGGGCACACTAAAATAGAGTGGGTAAAAAATAATATGCCGCTTCTTCGGGACTTTGAGGAGGAATTCAAAAAGACAAAGCCCTTCGAAGGCGTAAAGATTTCTTTATCAATACATCTCGAACCAAAGACGGCATATCTGTGCAAGGTTCTGGCTGCAGGAGGTGCACAGCTCTGTGCCACGGGTAGCAACAATCTCAGCACACAGGATGATGTCTGCGCAGCACTGGTGGATGATGGGATTTCTGTTTTTGCATATCACGGTGCCACAGCCTGTGAATACGCTCATCACATTGAAATGTGTCTGGAGCACAAGCCTAATATTATAATTGACGACGGCGGTGATCTGGTGGGTCTGGTTCATGGAAACAGGCCTGATCTGGCGGAAGAAGTCTGGGGTGGCTGTGAGGAGACAACCACAGGTATAAATCGGCTTAAGGCAATGGCTGCCGGGGGAGTATTGAAATTCCCTATGCTGGCAGTTAATGATGCGGATTGCAAGCATCTGTTTGACAATCGCTATGGAACCGGGCAGAGTGTCTGGGACAGCATAATGAGAAATACCAATCTAATTGTTGCCGGCAAAACAGTTGTTGTTGTTGGATATGGATGGTGCAGCAGAGGTATTGCGCTGAGAGCGGCAGCTCTGGGAGCACAGGTCATCGTTACAGAAATAAATCCTATTAAGGCAATGGAGGCCAAGATGGATGGGTACGATGTTATGACCATGGCCAAAGCAGCGCCCCTGGGAGATATGTTTGTTTCGGCAACAGGCTGCAAGCATACCATCACAGTTGAGCATATGCTAACAATGAAGGACAGAGCAATCCTGGCCAATGCAGGACACTTCAATGTTGAGATAGATATGGCGGGACTTGAGAAAGATGCTGTCAACTGCCATGATACAAGAAACAACATCAAAGGATATGTTTTGCCGAATGGGAAAATGGTTAATGTAATAGGAGAGGGAAAGCTGGTTAACATAGCAGCAGGTGACGGACATCCGGCTGAGATTATGGATTTATCCTTTGCGGTTCAGATTCTTAGTGCAATGTATGTTATGGAACATCATGTTGAGGAAGGCGGGATAGGTGCCGGTGGGAGATCCGGATTACCGGACCGGGTAATAGATGTTTCATCGGAAATTGACGATATTATTGCCAACAGGAAACTGGATGCCTGGGGCATTGAAATTGACAAACTCACTCCGGAGCAGGAAGCATATCTGAACAGCTGGGAGCTGGATTAATTACAATAAAAAATGAGTCGTGGGGACGTGTCCGAAAACTCACCACGACTCATTTTATATTTAAGCAATTTTATATTCAACCGATCAGTTCAGAAATACGGGCACGTAGCCTGTCCTCGCCCAGTATCTGCTGGATTGACCAGACATCAGGAGACTGGCCACGCCCCATAAGGGCGATTCTGATTACTGTGCTAACATGTGCAACTGAGCCCTTGTATTCTTCAGGATGCTTCTTGTAATCCTTCGGTTTAACTGCATATCCCAGTTCTTCTGTAATGCTTCTGATCTTATCAAACCATGCAGACTGATCATCACTATGATCATATGTATCGAGATATCTCTTCAGAATTTCTTTGGCATCCTCATCACTTACCTGCTCAGGAATTCTATCCTGAATTACGAAATATTCATCGAAGAAATAGCTGATGAAATCCCACATCTGCTTGGCACAAATAAAGTCCTTTCTTGGCTTGGCTTCGTCTCTGCCCAAATCCAGTATTTTAGTAAGATAAGACCTGTCCTCAAGAAGAGGTAAAATGTTTGGTTTGAATTCTCTTGCCCATTCTACGAGAAAGTCTGCCAGATCTTCCGCCGGAATCTTCAGCAGGACATCCTTTGATATGTCATTAAGCTTGTTAAGGTCAAAAAGCGCTCCTGCGCTACTCATTTTTTCTGTAGTAAAATTGAAGTCATCAATATCAGCATCAGGGTTTTCTGCACGCCATTCTTCGAAGTTCGAGTTGAGAATTGTCAGTAGGTATTCCTTGACCGCCTGAGGATGATAACCTTCATTTCTGTAATAATCCAAGCTAAGTTCAGGGTCCTTACGCTTGCTGAGCTTGCGCTTATTTCCTGTCTCCTCGTCTATTTTCATAAGAACTGCAGTATGGCAGTATGTCGGCATAGGGAAGCCCAGCTTCTCGAATAGTTCAACATGAACAGGAAGTGACATTAGCCATTCTTCACCACGAACAACGTGGGTTGTGCGCATTAGATGGTCGTCGATTACATGGGCGAAGTGGTATGTTGGAATACCGTTGGCTTTCAGAATAATAGTATCCTGGTTATTGCCCGGCATTGATATCTCCCCGCGAATACCATCGATTAACTTGAAATAGCTGGTATCCCCATGGGATTTCATGCGGATAACATATGATTTCCCAGCATTAATGTTGGTTTCGATCTCTTCGTATGACAGGTTTCTGTTCTTTTCGGCGTATTTGCCATATATTCCTGTTGTGCATTTGTCAGCTTCCTGCTGAGACCTGATATCTGCCAGTTCCTCCTCCGTAAGGAAACAAGGATAGGCCTTGCCCCGGCTTACGAGTCTTTTGGCAAACGCCCGGTAAATCGGTCCGCGCTTTGACTGGAAATACGGGCCGTAGTTACCCGATTCTGCCGTGCCATATTCTTCTCCGGGTCCGGGAAGGGTAGCACCTTCATCAAAGCTGATGTCAAAAAACTTCAGAGAATTAATAACAGTCTCAACGGCACCTTCGACAAATCTTTTGTCATCGGTATCCTCAATTCTGAGATAGAATATTCCGGATGAACCTGTTTTTGCATCAGCCCGGTCTGACTTTGCCACCTGATGTGCCAGGCGCTCGTCCACGAAAGCACCGTACAGGTTACCCAGGTGAATGAATCCCGTAGGGGATGGCCCCAGACGTGTGATCACGATGCCTTTCTCCCGGGCAGGGTAGAGAAGCTCATAGTCCTCGGGAGTTTTATCTATATTCGGGAAAAGCAATTCCGCAAGTTTGTTGTAATCCATATCAATTTCCTTTCTAACTTCAATCCTAGAGATTATAACATAAAAATGGAAAAATATGCGAACAACTATAATAGACACAAACAATCCGCTTAGGTGAAACTTAAATTAAAATTACAAAGGCTCATGCAAAAGCAGGAGCAACTTTCAGATAATAAAATATAGGCTCCCAAAGGAGCCTATATTAATTTTGTTTTTGTTCCGATTAAACGAGTTCCGGTCCCTTATGGTTAACCTTCTTCTGCTTCAGGAACTTGCCGGCGCCCTTCTTACCGACAAAGTCTTTGCCGTCGAATACCAGATTGCCACGGCTATATACTGCACATGGATATCCCTTACATTCGATACCTTCCCAGATTGTATGGTCAATCGAACCGTGCTGGTTCTTCTTGTTGTTTATTACAACATTTTTCTTAGGATCGTAGATTACTATATCTGCATCCTTACCAACTTCAATAGCTCCCTTGCAGTAGTCAACTCCGAAAAGCTTAGCAGGGTTAGTTGAAGCAATTTCAACAGCCTTGTTGAATGTAATCTTGCCCTTATTGGCAGCAGACAGAATATAAGGGTACATGTTTTCAACACCTGCGCATCCGTTAGGGATAGTAGTGAAATTGCCCTTTGCACCGGTCTTTGTCTTAATGCCCCAATCCTTTTCCTTCTTCAGGAACGGACAGTGGTCAGTTGCCAGTGTGGATACAGCACCTGTTTTGATACCTTGCCATAGAGCATCCTTTGATTCCTTGCCCTTCATTGGAGGTGAGCATACGAAGTCCTGAGGACGGAGACCAACTTCAGGTCTGCCATTAGCATATACTTCCTTAGTGAACTCAAGATACTGAGGGCAGGTTTCTGCGAAAATCGGGAATCCTTCAGCTCGTGCCTGGCTTACAGCTTCAACTCCCTGAGCATTATCCAGATGTACGATGTACAGTGCAGCGCCAGCCATCTTGGCCACGTTGATAGCTCTTACGTCAGCTTCTCCTGCAACAGCTTCGTTTTTTGACTTGTAGTGATACCAAGGTGAAATGTTTCCTTCACTTAAATATTTCTTTATCAGGAAGTCGTTAACATTCTTGTTTTCTGCATGTACTCCAACCAGAGCGCCAATTTCCTTGGCATGGCATAGGGTAGCATAGAACTGACCATCATCTACACCGAAGTCATAAACCATGAATACCTTGAATGAAGTGATACCCATCTCAACAACCTTGTCCATTGACTTCAGCATTTTTTCGTTTGTTACATCGCCTACACCGATGTGCAGTGAGTAGTCGATTACGGGGCCCTGTTTTTCAGCAGTGTCAAGCTTTTCCTTTACAACGGCATCCATTGGCTGTCCCGGAGCCTGAAGCTCAAAGTTGAAGATGGTGGTAGTACCGCCGCAGGCGGCAGCCACTGTACCGTCATAGTAGTCATCAGTTGAGACTGTTCCACCGAAAGGCATATACATATGAGTGTGTCCATCCAGAGCGCCCGGCAGTATAAGCTTACCCTTTGCGTCCACAACTTCCGTCCCCTTTTCCGGTTTCAGGTTTGTGCCTATGGCAGTGATTTTGCCGTTCTTTACAGCTACATCAGCCTTAAATGTGCTCTTTGCTGTTACGACTTTTCCGCATTTGATTAATAGATCCATAACGTTTTCCCTCCTTATTTGCTTGTTTTCTTCGCAATTGTTAAGTCTTGAGAAAAAGAGGAGCCTTTGAATTTACAAAGGCTCCTGCGGTTTGATATAAAGTATATTAATTCACTTTATAAGTTTGAGACAGTGTCTCTGTGGGA
>JAQVOT010000085.1 GCA_028702415.1 Eubacteriales bacterium | reverse complement strand
TGTTAAACTATCTTTCAACGATTAATGAAGTACCCATTCCGCCGCCGATGCACAGAGTAGCCAGACCATACTTGCTGTCTCTTCTCTGCATCTCGTACAGAAGTGTAATCAGAATTCTGCAGCCGGAGGCTCCAATAGGATGTCCGAGAGCGATAGCTCCACCGTTTACGTTAGTCTTTTCAGGATCAAGTCCCAGATCCTTTCTAACCGCCAGTGACTGTGCAGCGAATGCTTCGTTAGCTTCTACCAGATCGATCTGATCGATTGTCAGCCCGGCCTTTTCCAGAGCCTTCCTTGATGCAGGTACAGGACCTACACCCATGATTGAAGGATCTACGCCGCCTGAAGCATATGACTTTATTGTAGCCATAGGCTTGATTCCAAGCTCATCAGCTTTTTCCTTACTCATTACTACTACTGCAGCTCCTGAGTCATTTATTCCTGAAGCGTTAGCTGCTGTTACGATTCCACCGTCTCTCTTGAATGCAGGCTTCAGCTTAGCAACTTTTTCAATTGTGGATCCCTTTGACAGGTGCTCGTCAGTATCGAAGATGATTGGATCACCCTTTCTCTGAGGAATTTCTACAGGAACGATTTCGTCTTTGAATACGCCAGCCTCGATAGCGGCTTCAGCTCTGTTCTGTGAGATTACTGCGAACTCATCCAGTGCTTCCCTTGTCAGTCCCCACTGCTCAGCTACGTTTTCTGCTGTTACGCCCATGTGATAGTTATTGAATGCATCCCAGAGACCGTCGTTAACCATCATGTCAACCATAGGAACGTTGTTCATTCTGGCTCCCCATCTGGCATCCTTCATCGCATATGAAGTTGCGGACATGTTTTCTGCACCACCTGCAACAATGATATCAGCATCGCCGGCCTTGATGATCTGTGCTGCCAGTTCAACAGCTCTCAGACCTGATCCGCAAACCTTATTAATAGTAAAGCAAGGAACTTCTACAGGCAGACCCGCATCCAGCATCATCTGTCTTGCAACGTTCTGTCCAAGTCCACCCTGAAGTACACATCCCATGATAACTTCGTCAACCTGATCCTTATCAACTCCGGCTCTCTTCAAAGCTTCTTCGATACATATTGCACCAAGTTTTCTTGTTGGAACTCCCTTCAGGCTTCCACCGAACTTGCCGATAGCTGTTCTTGCTGCACTTACAATTACTACATCTCTCATAATATTTTCTCCTCCTTAAATAATATACTGATTACAGGTATATCGTTTAAATTGTTATTTTCTTAACGGAATGGCCGTTAAATCCAAATAAACTCATGCAAAAGCAATGATAACACAGTTTTTCTAAAGGTCAAGGGTTTATAAGAAAAAAGTGTTAATTTTTTAACAGCCTACTTGAAACACCCTATATACTTTTCCAAAAGCTTCACCGGTCTGTATGACAGTTTAGCCTTGCGGAGGTTAGGTATGCCCATGTCCTCTTCTCTGTTAATGTACTTTGCCCATGAAGCCACGTGTTTGCAGAACTCGTTGTTGATCGCCTGGTACAGCCCCCGATATTCAACGTTGGCTTTTTCCACATGCTCAACAACAGTGTTGCGACCGAGCCGCCCTCCTATGGCAATCGCCTCGATTTTGCCGTCGATGCGTATCGCCCCGGCGCTGTAGCCAACCGCTTCAATATTCCGGAACACATCCTCCATAGCTTTTTCTTCCATCAAGAGAAGTTCCATCTCATGAGCAGGCACTTTTTTCCGGGCATTAAACTCCCCTATAAATGCCATTGCCTCATCAGCCATATCAGATGTCATTTTAACATATTCATATTCATATGTCTTCTTAAAATAATTTAAATGGTTCTTTTTCCCGTGAAAATCCCGGCCCTTGAGGTCGATAAGATCCTTAGTCAGATAAACATAATCGTAGTTTGGTCTGTCATCAGTCCACTTCATTTCCGGCACCGCTGCTTGTATCATCTCCATCATATGGAATGGCACCAGCCTTAGACAGAAAGGATGCCCCTCCGCTTCAAACCGTCGGCGTGCCTCCAATATTGTCCGGCGCAGTTCATCCTGATCATATGTGCCGGTTCTTGTCAGTGGAGGAAACATAAATGGCAGTTCTATGCCCTGCTCCAGTTCCAGGTGAGACAATGCGCTGATACACAGGTGTTCCCCGATCATCTCCCAAGCGAACTGATTACTGTCACGCCACATATATAAACCACTGAAAGATAGTCCCGAAGTCTTATATTCAAAGGAATTCAGATACTCCTCCATTATCGGTCTGTTTTCAATTGATACCTCATTCTTAAAAAAATACATGTTATTTTACTATCCTCGAAATCTCCCTGAATCCCTCAGCCTTTGAATCCTTTAGCAACTCATAAAGCACCGATTCATAAGTGGTCATAACCGCACCTGACTTCTCCATTCTTTCGCAAGCCCATATGCAGTCATTGGCACTCCGTGATGAAATGCAGTCTACAGGAACATATACCTTATAGCCCTCATCCAGCAGTTGCTCAACTGTCTGCTGCACACAGATGTGAGCTTCTATACCGCAAACGATAAGGTTTGGTTTCGATGCTATTTCAATCTTATTTACAAAATCCACATTTCCCATACAGCCAAAACAGGTTTTTTCAATAACTTCGAATTCGCCGATTGCCGCTTTAACAGCCGGAACTGTCTCCCCGATCCCCTTTGTGTACTGCTGTGTAACAATATGCGGCACCTCCAGAACTGCCAGTCCTGAAGCTAGTCTGCAAACCTTGTTTTCAAGTTCTTCCTTGTGATACATTGCGGGCATAAGCTTCTCCTGAAAATCAATAAATACCGCCAATGTATCTTCTCTGCTGATCATTTTCCTATCCTCCATTTCTCAAGCATATGTTTAGCGCTGTACGCGGTGTTGTCACGCTGAAGTGGCGATATTGATGCATAACCATTCTGTATGGCCACTACATCAAAGGTATTCGGGCTGTCGTAATAAACCGCTTCACCACCGTACTTGTATGTTGCAACTCCACCGGACTCCCTAACCAGCTGTATGTCGTTTGTGTATTCTTTATCCCCAATCACCGTGTATTTCACACCCTTAATCTCACTTGCAGGAAGGTTTGGTGTGTTGATGTTCAGCATCACATTGCTATCCCATTTGCCTCCGGTTTTATTGATCACATCCACCGCCAGCATGCAGGCATATTCGAAATGTTCCGCCTGATGGGAGTCCACCGAAACCGCCACCGAAGGAATTCCCTGAATAGATCCCTCCATGGCACATCCCACCGTTCCCGAATAAACCGTATCGGTTCCCACATTGCTGCCAAGGTTTATCCCTGCGTACAGCATGTCCGCTGCGATCCCTTTGTCCCGCAATATCTTTAGACCCATAGCAACACAATCCGCAGGGGTTCCTGTCAGCACATAGGCAAGCTCGGCATATTCACAATCCACCTGCCAAACATCCACGGTTTCCCTCAGGGAAATGGCATGGCTTAATGCACTTCGCTGACTGTCCGGTGCAAACACATAGACTTTCGCTCCCCTGCCTTTGAGGGCCTTAACCAGCGCCTTCAGTCCCTTGGAACCTATTCCGTCATCATTGGCCACAACAATGCTTAACTGTTTCCTATCTGTTATTTCAGTCTTCAGTTTTCCCGCTTCTTCTCTTGCCATATTAAGCCTTTCATCGAATGTCTTTACCATGATCCTCCGCCGCCGCCACCGGCACCGCCGCCGGAGAAGCCACCACCACCGCCGGAGAATCCACCGCCGCCGGAGAACCAACCGCCGCCGCTGTCTGAACCTGCTCCAAGATTAACATCCGGCATTGCCGCACTGACTGCAGAAATTGCTGCCGCATTCATGCCGTTCATCGAATTTGCAATGAACATCGGACCCATCATAGTATCAGCTCCGTATGATGCATCATACCATTTTGGAATTTTAATCGGAATATTTTCAAACTTTTTTGCCCACTTGTCCGTGAGACCCATTACATATGCATACGGAAGTATATCGAAATAGTATTCCGGATTCTCTTCTACCAGTTCATTGAGTTTGTCGAGCTCGGCAGTCTTGATAAATTCTCTAAGCCCTAACACCTTGCCCATGTATTTCTTGGCTTCCCGCGAATACTGTTCGTAATATACATTCATAACCTGGCATATGCCGAAGCATGCGAAGAACAGTACACCAACCGCTACGCTTTCGCAGGCCTTAGAGATTGCCAGAGCTGTTGCCAGAAGCAACACAACATCTATTAGCCAGTATACTATTCTACCGGTTCTCTTTCTTTTATTTGCGTACATACGGGTTCTGTAATGCTTTCTCAGTTTGCCTGTTATGAAAGCACAGGCAAAACCGGAAACAAATGCTGCGATGATAAAGAACTCCATTCTGAGCATGTACTTAGCAGCAAGGAAGCAGGCAATCAATGCAAAGGCATACAGTGACCACCCTGCTATCCTCTGGACCCACTCACTTTTCTTGTCTCTGGCAGAGCCAAAATCATCCTCGACAAGATCGCAGGCAGCCATATAGCTCTCTCCGAATTCCTCTCCCAGCTCCGATGCTGTCACCTTTGTGCCCTTTTCAGCTCCATCTCCAAAGGTTCCTTCAAAGAGAACCTCCGCGAATTTCTTCTCGCCGCTTATATCCTCAAGTTTCGTGAAAACGAAGTCCTTCTTTTTCCTCATTGTTATATTCATCAGACCCTTCTGGGCGAAATACATGAACATTGATACCATGTCTCTCTTGTCCAGACGAGCGTCTATTATCAAGCCGATTTCTGCAGGAGTAATGCCTTCAGGCGGATGGAATTCCACGGTCTGAACTATGTTCTGCCTTCTACCGAACAGGAACCAGATTATTACGAAGACAGCTGCAAACAGCAGACTTACAATGATTAAAATAGTTCTGTTACCTTCAGTCGTCCATTCGTCGACCCAGTATCCTTCAGGAAGATTTACCATTAGAGTTATGCCCTCTCCCTTATCCAGATTTTCTCCCTGAATCTTTATGGCTTTGTCATTCTCCATTGACCAGGTGATGTTATCAGGCAATGTTGTGCTACTGTAGATTCCTCCGTATATATGGATATCCTCCTTGTTTATCTCTTTAGGCATGTGAATGGTTATGTCTGATTTTGCAATTGGAGTTTCCCAGTCAACCGGCAGAAGGTCAATATACAGGTAGTCCGAATCAGAATTGCGGTCATCCTTCATTCTGATCTTATACCCATATTTATACTCATGTTTGCCGTTTACATAGCTATCCCCATCCCCAATCTGGAGTACGTAGTAGCCACCCTCATTGTATTCCTCCATTTTGTCGGTATCGCACCAGCCATCCTCCACCTTAAGGTCGATTCTATCAAAGCTTGTGGGAACATTTCTGTAGATTCCGTGGCCAGGAGTATTGAACACATATCCTACGGTTTCTGTATACTCGTAAGTGTTATCAACGTTTACCTTCACATCCACGTTGAAGTAGTCTGTCTCTCTGGGAGGAACCAT
>JAQVOT010000084.1 GCA_028702415.1 Eubacteriales bacterium | reverse complement strand
GCACGTACTTTTTCCATAATACCCATTACATCTTCTTCTTTGGCGTTGTTGGATATAGCTATCAGGTTCGCATCAGTGCCTCTGATGAAATATGTGCCTGCAGGGAACTCTTTCCTGAATCCCTCCGCCAATTCGCTGATCAGTTTATCTCCGGCAGCTCTGCCCTTGGTGCTGTTAATAATAGAAAGACCATTTATGTCGCAGCAGCTGACAACGACAGGATATTCGAAATGGCTCATATTGGGTAATGTGCTAAATGGCTCCAGATTGTGGAAGCCTGTCAAGGAATCGGATTCCAGAATTCCATCTTCGAATATAAACAACCTGCCCAGGTTTCTGTCCTGTTCGTTTTTTAGTCTCTTATATTCACAGAAGAAGGGGTGCCCTTCTCCACTTTCTATCTCGCGATGCCACTGGAAAGAATAGTCATCCTCCGCCAGCTCCCTGTTGTAATTAATGTCGCTTTTTGTTATGAACTCATCTAAAGTTAAACCCTCTTGGAAATTCAGATGCGGTATGAACTTTGTGACCTTATGATTATGAAAGATCATCTTGTCATCCTGTCCGAAGAGAATGATGCCGAGATCAAGACTGTCAAATATGCTGGCTTTCAAAATTCCATGCAACCAATACTTAGGAAAAACGAAGCAGGCCCAGTAGAAGAATATCGCCGCAACACTGTAAAGCAAAACAGAAACATCGATTCGGCTTATTATACCCATGTTAGGTACAAATAGGAATACTGCATTAATCGCAACTATAATCGAAAGGGCCAAAATACAGATAATGTACTGTCTTCTATACTCTCTTGCAAGTCTAATGGCAGCCATAATCAGTATGAAAAGCACGGAAGCAACAAGAAGGTATGAATATAACAGATGCATAATGAACAGCGGTTTCATGTCAAAAGAAAACTGTGAAAGCGCTCCGCCTCTGAATGAATAGCCCACAACTATCTCCTTGAAGGGATTGATGGCGAAGATGATAATATCAAAGACCATATAGGTAAGGCTTATAGCGAGCATATTTCTACCCATTTTACTTCTATGTGTTTTTGTGAACGATAAAACGAAAGCAATAAGGGCATTAAGCATAAAGCTGATTCCTGCAAAGTAAATGCTGGAGAAAATAGAGTTGATGAAATAATCAGATGTGTTTATTGTGACCAGATATGCGCAGTCAACCACCATCGCCAGAATACAGGCAACACCAAGGTTCTTCCCGGGCATATCCTTCTTAGAAAAAGCCAGGCAGGCGATGATTACGTCGATAACTGCAATCATTACTGATATGAAGGTGTACATCATTGTAATGTTCATGATTAAGTACTGCGATTCTTCTTGATGTCTCTTTAAAGACTGAAAAACTGTGGCTGGACTTATACATCCTCATTATATCGCGAAAGATTCGTGAAATGCAATGTTTTAATAAATAGTAGACAAACCCTACCCCGCACATTATTTCTGACAAAAAATATCATGTTTTGTAGTATAATATTTCCCATGGGCTTTTCAGACTTTATAGCCCCGGAGGAATAATTAATGAGCAGAATTAGTGCAAAAGCCATAAAGTTATGGCAATTCTTTACGACCTATGAAAAAACCTGGTTCTTCAGCATACTGATACTGGCCTGCATTTGTGCAATCATTTTCCCTGAAGAGGACATGAACGGCGTCAGAGGAAGCGTGATTATGGGGCTCTACCTGGCTGATACCTTTCTGAATATTCTCTGTGAGCTTCTCATATCCAAACAGAGCAAGTGGAATTTTATCGTTTCCATTTTTGTTGAGATTACGGAAATCACCATCTGCATCGTATGCGCATACAGATTCGCAACAATGGCATCAACCCTGTTTTTCTGGCTTCCTATCGATATAATAAGTTTCATCAGCTGGAACAAACATCCGGATAAAAACCGCGCCGAGCTTACAGAGGTTCGCAAGCTCAGCGGTCTGGTGGAGGTTCTTATTATTGCGGGAATATTTGTCTGGACAATTGCCGTAGGCTATTTCCTGGCCTCCTTGGAGATAAACTCCGAACTGTTTGGCGGCAACGTCACTCTGGAAATAATAGTATGCTATCTTGATGCCTGCGTCACTGCCGTTGGAATCTGCAACGGAGTTTTCATTCTGCTGAGATACAGGGAGCAGTGGATTGCCTGGTACATCAGTTCCATTCTCGAAGGCGTCATCAACGTCCTTGCCGGACAGTGGGTACTGTTGGTTCTGAAGCTTGGGTACCTGACAAACACAACCTACGGTTACATCAAGTGGACGAAATACATCTCCCGTTAAAGTCTGTCATCCTTTCGAATGTAATTTAAACGAGATGCTTACGCATCCCGTTTTTCGTTTATTAAACTCTCTCATCCACGTCAGGCATGTAGATGAATTGCTCCGCGTAGTGAGTGTGTAGGAGTTTGTGTGCAATAGGACCGTTTGGAACCTTCAGGTACTCATCATACAATGCCTGCACTTCGGCATTCTTGTGGGACTTTCTCTGTGGCAGTCTCTTGTCTTCAGAATAGAGAGCCTTTGCACGTTCCTCTTTGACTACTGTATCAATCCTGTCCTTTGCTGATACGTGTGGCTGACCACCACCGTGAACGCAGCCGCCAGGGCAGGCCATTACTTCCAGGAAGTGAATCTGAAGCTCCCCATTCTTGATTTTCTTAAGAACGGCTTCCGCTGCGCTGATACTGCTCACAACGCCAACGTTTACTTCCACCTTCTTATCTCCAATCGGAAGGATTGCTGAGGCCTGTTTGAAATCTGCGATTCCACGAACTTCAGAGTATTCAATATCCTTAAGATCTTTGCCTGTGAGGATGTCCGCCACAGAACGAAGTGCGGCTTCCATAACCCCCCCTGTCGCTCCGAAGATAACTCCGGCACCTGTATATTCCCCCAACACAGGATCAGGATCGGACTCAGGAAGCTTGTCAAACAGGATGCGGGCTTCGTTTATCATCTTGGCCAGCTCTCTTGTTGTGAGAACATAATCAACATCTCTGTATCCATCAACCTGCATTTCAGGGCGTGCGCACTCTGCCTTCTTGGCTGTGCACGGCATTACTGAAACGCTGACGATGTTCTTCGGATCCAGATTTTCCTTCTTCGCGTAGAAGGATTTCACAACAGCGCCAAACATCTGCTGAGGCGACTTGCAGGTGGATAGATTCTCAATGAATTCAGGCCAGAACACTTCGCAGTATCTGATCCAGCCAGGTGAACACGATGTGATCAGCGGAAGTGCGCCACCGTTCTTTAATCTGTTGATGAATTCGTGACCCTCTTCAATAATGGTCAGGTCAGCTGAGAAGTTCGTGTCAAATACCCTGTCGAATCCCAGTCTCTTCAAGGCAGAAACCATCTTGCCTGTAACGGCTTTGCCCATCTTAACGCCAAACTCTTCTCCGAGAGCTGCTCTAACTGCAGGCGCGGTCTGCACAACGACAATTTTTTCCGGATCTGAAATGGCCTCCCATACCTGCTTTATATGCTCCTTTTCTTTGATCGCAGCAACCGGGCAGGCATTTATGCACTGTCCGCAATAAATACAGTCCGTATCCTTCATGCTGTATCCAAAACCCGGAGCAACCTTGGTGTTAACCCCACGGTTAACAAATTCCAGAACATTGATTCCCTGAATCTTGGAGCAGGCGCTAACACATCTGCCGCAGAGAACACACTTGGAAGAATCCCTGATAATTGAAGGTGACAGATCGTCAATACAAACCTCTCTCTTCTCTCCGTCAAATCGTTCCATGTCAATGCCCATCTCATAACACAGGGTCTGCAGTTCGCAGGTCTGGTTTCTGGTGCATGTGAGACATTCTCTGTTATGGTTTGCCAGAATCAGTTCCAGGTTCATTTTAACGGCCTTACGAACCCGAGCAGTATCGGTTTTCACAACCATTCCTTCTTCCACTTTCAGCACGCAGGCTGTGGGCAGATTTCTCATTGGTCGTCCGTTTATTTCTACTTCGCAAACGCATAGTCTGCATGCCGCAACTTCATTGATATCTTTTAAATAGCAGAGAGTAGGAATGTCAATTCCGGCTTCTCTTGCTGCCAGAAGCACTGTGTAGTCTTCCGGTACCTGTAGGTTTACACCGTTTATGCTTAGGCTTACTTTTTTATTTGCCATCTTAGTACACTCCTTTCTCTAGTATTTTATTATTGAACCGAACTTGCATACGGTGAGGCAAGTTCCACACTTGTTACACTTGTCCTGATCGATAACGTGAACCTGTTTTGTCTCTCCTTCAATTGCTCTGACAGGACACATACGTGAACACAATGTGCATCCGCGACAGTCGTCCTTGATTTCGAAGGTAAGCAAAGGCTTACAAACCAGTGCGGGGCATTTTTTCTCGTACACATGAGCTTCATACTCTTTATGGAAGTGCTTCAGTGTTGACAAAACCGGGTTGGGAGCTGTCTGTCCCAGACCGCATAGTGAAGTCGATTTGATGTTTTCTGCCAGGTCCTCCAGCCTTTCAAGATCTTCAGGTGTCCCTTCCCCCTCTGTAATCTTGATCAGGGATTCATGGAGCCTCTTGGTTCCTTCACGACATGGAACACACTTTCCGCAGGATTCATCAACTGTGAAGTCCAGGAAGAATCTAGCGATATCTACCATGCAGTTATCCTCGTCCATGACAATCATTCCACCTGAGCCCATCATTGACCCTATTGCCACAAGATTGTCAAAGTCAATAGGAATATCAAAGTTCTCATCGGTGATACATCCGCCTGAAGGCCCGCCCGTCTGTACAGCCTTGAACGCCTTTCCTTCAGGAATTCCTTCACCGATGTCGTAGATTATTTCTCTGAGAGTAACACCCATCGGTACCTCTACCAGGCCCGTCTGTTTAATCTTGCCTCCCAATGCGAAGACCTTCGTTCCTGGTGATTTGTCTGTGCCGAATCCTCTAAACCAGTCCGAACCATTCAGAATTATCTGAGGAACATTGGCAAGAGTTTCAACATTGTTTATGCATGTAGGTTTGCCCCACAGGCCCTGTTTGGCAGGGAATGGCGGCTTGTTTCTGGACATGCCGCGCTTGCCTTCTATTGATGCGATAAGAGCTGTTTCTTCTCCGCATACGAAAGCGCCGGCGCCCAACCTGATATCAATATCAAATGAGAATTTGGAGCCCAGAATGTTCTTGCCCAGAAGTCCCATTTCTCTTGCCTGTTTTATTGCAGTCATAAGCCTCTGCACAGCTACCGGATACTCGGCCCTTACATAGATGAAACCCTTCGATGCTCCGATTGCGTATCCGCCGATTGCCATTGCTTCCAGAATCGCATGTGGATCTCCCTCAAGTACGGATCTGTCCATGAATGCGCCGGGGTCTCCTTCGTCCGCGTTGCAGATAATGTATTTCTGATCCGCCTTATTTGGTGCCGCAAAGCTCCACTTCAATCCTGTAAGGAATCCGCCGCCGCCGCGACCTCTAAGTCCGGATACCTTCATTGTTTCTATTACGTCCTCCGGAGTCAGCT